>CAZOJA010000612.1:0-1702 GCA_964579955.1 uncultured Veillonellaceae bacterium
GCGTTTTTTAAAGTCGAACGCAGTTATTTCCTGTCAGCGGCGCCCGACCAGGCCAAAGCCAGTATGACCCATGAATGGTGCGCAACCGGGATTGCGTCCCGCCTGGCGGAAACCCAGAACTGCCGGGTCGATTATCAGATCATCGGCGAAGAACGTCTGGCCGCGATTCGAGCCGGTGAAATCGTTCATCTGCGGGATGCGGAAAACCCATTGACACAATGTGATGCGGCCGTATGCCGAATGCAACCTGATCCGAGAATCAACCACCTGTTGATTCCGATTCACGTCAACAACCGGATTGCCGGCCTGTGGGGTTTTCAGTCGACGAAACAGCCGAATCAATGGCAGGAAGAGCAGTTGGCCCTACTACGGATCGTTGCCAATACTTTATCGGAAGTGTTGGCAAAACGCGAGTTGGAACAAGAAATCATCCTGGCCAGGGATAAGGCGGAAACGGCCAATCTGGCCAAGAGCCAGTTTCTGGCCAACATGAGTCATGAAATCCGTACGCCGATGAATGGTATCCTGGGATTTCTGCAACTGCTGGAAACGACGCCGCTGGCTGATGAACAAGCTGAGTTTGTCCATCACATCAAATTGTCATCCAATATTTTGCGCAACCTGATCAATGATGTGCTGGATCTGTCAAAAATTGAGGCGAAGAAGATGGAACTGGAGCAACGCCCATTCCATTTGCACAGTGCAGTGGAAGATATCCTGACGCCGTTCACGCTCAGCGCCTACGAGAAGAAACTGGGACTGCATCTATTCATCGCGGCCAATACTCCGGAGCAGGTGGTCGGCGACTCGGTGCGCTTACAGCAGGCGCTGTCGAATCTGCTCAGCAACGCGCTGAAGTTTACCAGCAAAGGCGAGGTGCAGCTGGAGGTGTCGCTGGTCGGTGCAACCGAGGGCGAATACCAGGTGGAGTTTGTTGTTAAAGACAGCGGCATCGGGATGTCCGCCGCCTCGTTGGCGAATATTTTTCAACCCTTCACTCAGGCTGATAACAGCACAACCCGCAAATACGGCGGCACCGGGCTGGGATTGTCGATTACCAAATCGATCATTGAGATGATGCGGGGCGAAATCGCGGCAGAAAGCCGTGAAGGGGCCGGCAGCGTGTTCCGGTTCACCGCTTTCTTCGGCAAGACTGGCGGGCCTGCACCGACGCAGTCAGCCGCAGCCCAACCGCTGAAAGGTAAGCGCTTATTGGTTGTCGAACCGAATCCGATTTGTCGCCGCATCATCGAAGCGTATCTGGCGGAAAAGGACATCGACGTTGAATTTCTTGCCGATGGCGCACAAACGATCGCTGCGTTTATGAACCGCAAAACGGGGGCGAATTACGCGGCGGTGCTGATTGACTTTACCTTGCCGGACATGACGGCCTGGGATCTGGTGTCGGTGATTCGGTTGGTCGGGCTGGAGCCGGAAGTCCCTTTATTGTTGCTGGTCCCCGGCGTGTTGAAACTGAAGGAGAAACATGAGTCTCGTCTCGGCGAGGTCAATGGTTATATCGACAAGCCTCTGCGCAAACGTGAACTTTGGGCGGCGCTGGAGCAAGCATTGGTCAACGTGGTGCAGCCCGTCGCAGTCCGGGTATCGCCGGCGGAACAGAAAAAAGATGATCGGCGGGTTGCGACGGCAAATAAGTACAAAGTACTGGTTGTCGAAGATAATGAAATCAATTACAAATATC
>CAZOJA010000613.1:0-1702 GCA_964579955.1 uncultured Veillonellaceae bacterium
CGAAGATACAAACAGTTGTCTGGCTTCTGCCACCCATTGCGGATCACCCAGGAATCTAGATTCAATTAAGTCGAAATCTGCCAACACTTTTTTTTCCAGCTCGGCAACCTGCTGCGCATAGCGATCGATTTCCTCTGCACCTGACGCTGCGATCAGCTCATGCATAATATGTCGCATCCGCAGCACATTGGATTGCACTCGCAACACGGCATTTGAAACGGTAAACGGGTGTTCAACCAGTTTTACCGATACCTCAGTCACTCTATGAACCGCCTGATAACCACTCCAACCGAGAAAAAAAAGTAGCAGCAGCAGTGACCCAATCAGGAAAGGCATTCTCCGCTTGTTTGCCAAAATCGACATACATCCGCCTCATTTCGTTGTTATTGATAAACGAGTCGGGTTCTTTGCTTATTTTCGTTATCGAATCGAAAATCCCTCTAAAAAAATTGTCGTTGCCAACTCTTGGCCACCGGCCTATAATTATAAAAGAACTTATGACCATAACCAGTTTGGAAAAGCGAGGAAATAGCTTGGATATCGTGATCTTTTATGCTCTGGCATTTGCCGGAATATTGGTTTCTTATCAAAAAGACCGGCAGAAAACCCGCCAGTCGTTGAAAAAAGCCTGGAAAGCATTTGAAACCATGCTGCCGGCCTTTGCGTTTATTTTACTGTTGATTGGGATGTCGCTGGCCTTGATTGAGCCTGCTGCCGTATCAAAGCTGCTTGGATCGGAGTCTGGGTTCGGCGGGGTTTTGATTGCCGCCGTCATCGGCTCGATCACCCTCATTCCCGGTTTCATCGCCTTTCCGCTGGCTCGCACCGTTCTGGACATGGGCGGTGGCATTATGCAGGTCGCGGCTTTCATTTCGACGCTGATGATGGTCGGTGTCGTGACGGCCCCGATGGAAACGCAATTCTTCAGCCGCAAGGCGATGCTATTGCGCAACGGGTTAAGCCTGATCTTTTCGTTTCTGGTTGCGTTCATTCTGGCAAGGGTGGTGAGCTGAGATGGAACTGTTGCTGCGCTATAAATGGGTACTGCTGGCATTGCTGGCTGACGTTCTGGTCTTCATCTGGAATCCTGGATTGGGCAAACTGATTTTCCATCATACTGTCGACGGTTTCTTGGAAATGCTCAGTTTCTTGCCTCCCATTTTCATTATCCTCGGGTTACTTGACACCTGGGTGCCGCGTGAAATGGTAATCAGCCACCTCGGCCCCCGCTCCGGCTTACGCGGGCTAGCGCTGGCCACCGTGCTCGGAGCAGCCGCTGCCGGTCCGCTTTACGGAGCGTTTCCGGTTTCCGCCGTTATGCTGAAAAAAGGCGCCGGCTTCTATAACGTGATGATTTTCATCGGCGCTTGGGCGACGTTGAAGATCCCGATGTTTTTGTTTGAAACAAAATTCCTCGGTCTGACCTTTTCCCTAACGCGCTGGATCTGTAGTTTCGTTGGCATTCTGCTGATTGCCTTCTGTATGAACCGCCTGCTTTCAGTCCCTGAGAAACAGGCAATCTATGCCAAGCACCAAAACGCTTAAGTCCATTGTTTATTGCCCGGGAAATATCATATCAGCAATACCGCAATCCCAGCGACCAGCATCAAAACTCCCGCCGCCAGGTGCAATCGTTTCGAATTGCGCGCCTGCCAGTCCGATGCCTTCTCCACCGACAGTTTCCCCAGATAAACCAATATGG
>CAZOJA010000614.1:0-1701 GCA_964579955.1 uncultured Veillonellaceae bacterium
TGATGATCAACGATGACACGCATGGCAGGCTGACGCCGGAAACGGTCTGCAAACTGCTTGACCGATATCAATAGAAGTGCAGACCGATCATGCATGAAATCTCGCTGCATATCCTGGATTTGGTCGAAAATTCAACCGGCGCCGGGGCAACGATAGTATCTGTTTCCGTCGAGGAAGATTCGCGCCGGGATGAACTGCGAATCCGTATCGCCGACAACGGAAAAGGAATGGATGCCAGCCTGGTTTTGAAAGTCACCGATCCGTTCGTGACTTCCCGGACCACTCGCAAAGTGGGGCTGGGGTTGCCGCTGATGGATATGACAACGCGGATGTGTGGCGGAGCGCTTCATATAGAGTCTGTTGTGGGAAAAGGGACTACGGTGGATGCGGTATGGCAACTGAGCCATCTGGACCGGCCGCCGCTCGGTAACATGGTTTCAACAGTCAAGACCATTCTGGTCATGAATCCGGACATATTGTTTCAATATGCTCACAAGGTGGATGACCGTTGTTTCAGTCTAGACTCCGGAGAAATTCGCGCCGCGTTGGGAGACCTGCCACTGACGCAACCGGAGGTATTGGCTTGGCTTGATGACTATCTCAAGGAAAACCTGAGTATTTTATACGGAGGGAAAGAAACATGAAAACGGTGGAAGACCTCAAAAAACTACGGGAGCAGCTCCAGGCGGATAACCGGATTCGGCATGCAGCCGGAACTCAGATTATTGTCGGTATGGGTACCTGCGGGATTGCTGCCGGAGCGCGGGAAGTGCTTGCGGCGATTCTCGATGAAATTGCCAGGTTGAAAATTCAGGATGTCATTGTTACTCAAACAGGTTGCATTGGCATGTGTGAACAAGAGGTTCTGGTTGATATCGTCAAGACGGATCAACCGCGGATCAGTTATGGAAAAGTGACGGCCGACTTTGTGCCGACGCTGGTCAACGAACATGTCGTCAACGGGCGGATTGTAGAAGAACGTGTCATTGGCAAGATTACGAAGTAGTCGAATAAAGACTGCGGGAGGGAATAGAGAATAATGAAACATATCAGATCACATGTACTCGTTTGCGGCGGTACAGGCTGTGCTTCTTCCGGATCCAAAAAGGTGATGGACGTTTTAAAGGAAGAACTCGAGCAAAAAGGCCTGGCGCCCGAGGTGAAGATCGTCGAGACCGGTTGTCACGGCTTCTGTGAAATGGGTCCGATCATGATCATCTATCCGGAAGGCACTTTCTATTGTCGGGTTCAACCGGAAGATATCGCCGAAATTGTTGATGTTCATATATATAAAGGCCGCATTGTAAACCGGCTGCTGTATCGTGAACCGATTTCGCATGAACGGATTCCCAATTTTGAGCACATGCAGTTCTATAAGAAGCAAATGCGCCGGATTTTAACAAACTGCGGTCACATCAACCCGGAAGTCATTGAAGAATACATTGCTGCCGGCGGTTACGCGGCTCTCGGCAAAGCATTGACCGAGATGAGTCGTGAACAGGTAATTGATGAAGTCAAGAAGTCGGGCCTGCGTGGTCGTGGCGGCGCCGGGTTCCCAACCGGAATGAAGTGGGAATTTGCCAAGAATGCACCAGGCAATCAGAAATATGTCGTTTGTAATGCAGACGAAGGCGACCCAGGAGCCTTTATGGACCGCAGCGTGCTGGAAGGCGACCCGCACCGGGTGCTGGAAGGGATGGC
>CAZOJA010000615.1:0-1699 GCA_964579955.1 uncultured Veillonellaceae bacterium
GACCAACGTATCCGGTCTCCCTGCCTGTTGGCACTGCCGCACCAACTTTGCCTTGATGTCACTGCAGTCTGAATTGTCATTGTCGCGCACCACTACAAAACGCACACCAGGCTCCAGCCACGCTTTCAGTTTTCGGGGAATGCTTTTGTCAAGGTCGGACTTTCCCTCATGAGGCACGCATTGAAAATTCAAGCCGGGAAAAATTCTTGGCAACAAGCCGTCCAGCAACTCTTTCATCGAAGGTTCTTCCAGTAAAAAAATGAGTCGCCCGTTCATTTCATCAAGCCTTCAAACAAGCCCTGTTTCCACAAATAGCCCGGCAGATCACCTTCCGCAAACAACTGGCGCAAAGTTTCATGGTCGCTGGCTCGGGCTACCGTTGTAAATCCGTCAATTTTGCGCAAACAGTATATTTCGTCCAGTTTCAACGCGTTAAGAAAATCCGGCGAGTGGGTCGATACAAACACTTGCCCGCCGCGAACCGCGTAAGAGCGAAACTCCTCGGCCAGTTCGCGCAAAAATTCCGGATACAATTGGTTCTCCGGCTCTTCCACCGCTAGTATGGGAAACGGTTTCGGGTCGTACAAAAGCAGAAGATATGCAAACATTTTGATCGTACCATCGGAAACAAATCGCGCAATAAACGGGTCTTTAAAATTCCGGTCGCCGAATCGCAGCGCCAGACGCCCGTCCTCGAGCGGTTTCGCTTCTACCCGGTTGATACCGGGAACCCTCCGTTCCATTGCCGCAAGAACTTGTTGGAACTCCGCAGGATGATAATTGTACATGTATTGGGCCACCTGGGCCATGTTATCGCCGCGCGCCGACAAATGCTCCGCATAGCCTTCTTCGTTGCTGGGGCGGGCATCGCTGATGTGAAAATCGGAAATATGCCAGTTTTCCACCATGGAGCGAAAGGCCCGCGCCGCCTTGAATCTTTCGAATTGCCCCAGACCTTTGATTGCCAGGATATCCGGCGCATCCAGCTCCTGTTCTTCCCGGTTCAATTCTTTGTCGGCCTTGGAAAAATCCTCTTCATTATTGATCGCATAGCCCTTGCCATAGGAAAAATCGAGGAAATGAAACGGCGCGCCATAGCTGCTGCGCTTGTAGCGCAATATTTCCCGCGCCACCACCGGCTGCCCTTTCGTGTCCAGCTCCATCTTCAGCAAATAAGTTACCAAACGCTCATGTCCCGTGATCTCCAAACGAAACTGCAGCGTCAGTTCTATAGGCTCTCTGGCAAAACCGCGGCTGGTCAGTTCTTTCCATCCGCCGCGCTTGGCCACGGCCTTGCCGGCATTCATCAGCAACGAATCCTTGAGAAAAGCGAACACGTCGAACAGCGTCGACTTGCCGGCGCCGTTGGCGCCGATCAATACGGCAAGTCTTGGCAAATTCACTATTTTTGCATGGCGAAAAACCCGATAGTTTTTAATTTCGATCGATTCGATCTGCATTTTGTTCACTCCCATCCCGCAGCTTTGGTTTGGGCCACGATAAACAATTCGCTATTATGTTCGCGTTCTTGCCTTTGATCTCCTGCCCCCTTCAAACCATTTGAGCCGTTAATTCATACGCGCTGTAAGAAACCGCCATCGCTGGCGGTTTTCACACAATTCCATGTTTTTTTTGCGGGTGTCTTATTCCGCTATTCACAGCGCCAGTTGGACCTTCACCGCTTCCCGCAACAATTGCC
>CAZOJA010000616.1:0-1696 GCA_964579955.1 uncultured Veillonellaceae bacterium
TTACAGTTTGTAACCGTATGCCTCAATCCATGCCAGCGATTCGACAGTCCCGGGTTGAGGGATGTATTCCAGCCCGATTGCGCCAGAATAACCAAGTTGTTCGAGCAACCGGAACAACCCCGGATAGTCCATTGTGCCACTTCCCGGTTGATGACGACCTGGCACATCGGCGATCTGGATATGGGCGATCCTGGCAATATTGGCTTTCAGAACGGCCGGAATGTCCTCCTCTTCGCGGCAGGCGTGAAACAGGTCATATTGCAGAAATGCGTTGGGATGTCCGGCTTCATCCAGCACCGACAAAACCTGGGCGGCCGTGTTCAGGTTGAATCCTTTCATGTCAAGGTGATTGATGCCTTCAACAACCAGACGGATTTCTCTTTGTGCGCAGGCAGTCGCAGCGTATCGGATATTTTCGACCAACGTCCGACGCTGCTCAGCGGCATCCACATCAGGTAGCGCCAACCCGGCCAGGCAGTTCAATGTTGGCACATGCAAGACAGCCGCATATTCAAGCGCCCTATGCACACCGGCACGAAAATCATCGACTTTGCTGGGATTTGCTGCGATTCCCCGCTCACCGGCGGCCCAGTCTCCTGCCGGCAGGTTGAACAACACCTGTTTCAGGCCATGTTTTTGTAATTGTTCGGCCAGCTGCTGCGGCTGATATTCATAAGGGAACAGAAATTCGATTTCACGGGCGCCGGCCTGGGCTGCCAGGGAAAATCGATCCAAAAATGGGACTTCCGTAAACAGCATTGTTAAATTGGGGGCAAATCTAAGCATATTGTTTCCTCCTTTAAATCTCGCCTTTTTTTACCGCTTCCGCCACCAGTTCGGTAATGTGTTGATCTTCCGCCGGCGCCAGTGCACTGACACCGATACCGCCCAGTATATCGCCGTTCGCGCCGCGAACCACATACCCGCCCGGCAGTGCGGTCAGTTGCGAGTCGGCAAAATAGGATACCTGAACGTTATCCCGTTGCACACGGGCATAAAATTCATGCGTATGAACTCCCATGCGCACTGCGCTATACGCCTTGCTTTGTGATATCGCGATACTGCGCACCGGCGCCCCATCCATGCGGGCAAATCCCAGCAAGAACCCGTAAGGATCGCAGACACTGACACACATCGGCTTGTTGAACTCTTCCCGGGCAATTTTCATCGCCATTTCCAGCATTTTTTGCACCGTGTCTTGGCATAGACTGACCATGTTCCACACTCCCTCCATTTGCTTTGTATCTTATCCTTTCAAATTGCAAGAATGATGCCAAGCAACAAAACATTGACAAACCGGGCTCCGCACCGGATGCCTCCGTCGGCGGAATGTCATAATGTCAGAATAATTATTCTAACATTATTCCGTTTTCTATATCGCTTGACTATAATATAAATATACTCATGACTAAACTAGGGAGTGAAATATGAACAAAAGGATCTGGATTGTGACTCCTTACGATGCAATGCAGTCTCTGGCCGAACAAGTATTGGAGGAACAGGCAGCCGAACTTGAAGACTGCGACTTTACCGTCACCACTTCCCACACAGATATCGCCGGGTTCCAGAACAGTCTTGCGGAGCTTCGCAAAGCAACGGAGTGGGATGCCGAAGCGATCATCAGTCGCGGCGGAACCGCGGTATACATCGCGCAACACACGGATATTCCGGTCGTGGAGATCCAAGTGACAGCGCT
>CAZOJA010000617.1:0-1694 GCA_964579955.1 uncultured Veillonellaceae bacterium
GTTTTCCCCCGCATTGTGAATAAATTGCCGATTCGTTCGGTTTTGTCTTTTGTTGAATTGTAAAGGGTGCTATCCGGTTTTAACGTGCCGGAAAATACGCGAATAAAGCTAAGCCGGCCGACAAAGGGATCGGCTGTAGTCTTAAACACAAGAGCCGAGAACGGATCACCGCTGCCCCTTGAAACAACTTCTTCCGTTTTGGCCTTTACTCCGCTTACCATTGCTTTATCGGCTGCCGGCGCATATTTGACGATGGAATTTAGCAATTCAGCAATCCCGATATTTTTGGTTGCAGATCCACAAAAAACCGGCACAAAACGGTTTTCGGCAATTCCTTTCACCAAACCGGAAAAAATTTCTTCATCACTCAATTCTTCGCCTTCCAGATATTTTGCCAACACATCATCATCGGCTTCCGCTGCCGCTTCAATCATCGACATGCGGGCCAGCTCAGCCGTTTCTTTCATGTCGTCGGGTATCTCAGTTTCCGTTCCTTTTCCGCCTTTGTAAACAACGGCTTTCATCGAAACGATATCAACAATTCCCGAGAAACTGTCCTGGGATCCGATAGGCAACTGCAGGGGCACCACATTACCGCCGAAAGTCGCTTTCATCCCTTCCACCGCCGCATCAAAGTCGGCATTTTCCCGGTCCATTTTATTGACGAAAGCAATTCGGGGCAATTTTTGATCAACTGCATATTTCCAAACCTTTTCCGTCTCGACTTCGACTCCTGATGCCGCACATAAAACAATCAAAGCAGAATCTACGGCCCGTAGTGACCCTTTTACCTCGGCAACGAAATCAGAATAACCCGGAGTATCAACTACATTGATCTTATAATCTTTCCATTCACACGGAGCCAAAGCGGCGCTGATACTGACCTTGCGCTTGACTTCCTCCGCTTCGAAATCGGTGGTCGCCGTGCCGTCATCAACACGTCCCAGGCGGGTTACCGCGCCGGCATTAAACAGCATAGCTTCGGCCAGAGAAGTTTTTCCGGCGCCACCGTGAGCTACAATGCCCACATTTTTGATCCTGTCACTCTTGTACTCTTTCAAATCGGGCCCCTCCTAATTTTCCATTTTTCTGCGACGTAGGATATCACGCTAGACATGTTTTTATAAATTCTCGCCTTTGCGGATATTTTCCTGCTGATTCTGACGATTCCAAAAAGTATAAATCAAATTATTTGCAAAACAAAAAAACCGCCCGAACAAGTCAAAGCGGTCAAGTGTTTATTATTCTTTCTGCCCAATTTAAGGCAATTCAGTTTCAATCCGGGACAAGGTAAAACAAAGATCAGACAGACGATTTAGCGCAACAATCAGATTTTCATCAATTTTTTCCTGTCGGGACAAGCGCCATACCTGCCGTTCTGCCCTTCGGGTTGTGGTTCTTGCTACATCTAACGCAGCCGCTCCCAGGCTGTCGCCAGGAACAATGAAATGATTCAACGGGGCCAATTTAGCGGTAAAGCTGTCAATCAGACCCTCGAGCCAGGCAATATCTGCTGCAGTGGTGTAACTGACTTCCCGATCAATGCTGGCAAGATCGGACATGACTTTTTGCATCAACAACTTTTGCAAATCTAAAATGGCGCTGCGAACTTCGCCATTTTTCACCTGCGCCCGGGCCATGCCAAGTGCTGAGTTAATTTCGTCAACGTTCCCATAAGCCTCGACTCGCAAGCT
>CAZOJA010000618.1:0-1692 GCA_964579955.1 uncultured Veillonellaceae bacterium
GCCCGGCTCATGATGGGGCTGTTCGGCAGCAGTTTTGGCAATTTTGGCGGCAATGGCATGTTTCCCGCGTTTGCTTCCGGCGGCAATTATGCTGGCGGTTACGCTCTTGTGGGTGAAAAAGGACCGGAACTGATCAACTTCAATCGAGGCGGCTATGTCTACAATGCGCAGGATACCAAGCGGCTTATGGAAAGCGGCGATACCTACCATCAGATCAGTGTGCCGGTCAGCGTGACCGGTGAATCCAGTCAGAGACTTGCCGGACGGCTCAGAACCGAAATCACCGAGCTGGTGCAGCGAATCATCTACGAGGAGGCGAGGGCATGATCATCGGCGGCATCACCTTGCCGGAACAATATACACCCCTGGATTGCACAAAACCAAGAGCGATGAGGGCGACCGTCGTGATGGGCACCTATGGCGGCGTGGCTGTCTTCGACTGGGGCAGCATCCTTGCCGGCAAGGAAATCAAAATGACATGGAAAGTCATGACAGTCGCTCTGTTTGAAGCGCTGGACGAGCTGTATCTGGCAGGGGATGCGGTGGTATGGGACAGCGGCATCGGCGGCAAAGTCTACTCTGTGAAAATCACCGCCTTCGACGGATCGCTGCTGTTTGACCGGAAGGGCGAATACATGCTGAACGCCGCCATGACTCTGGTCATCCTGGACGAGGTGGTGGCGTAATGGCCAATATGTTAAGCGCCGAACTGCTCGCCGCCCAGGATAACGCAAGCCGCTACCCCTTGGTGGAGATCAAGGCGGGGCAGTTTTCAGGCGACCTGCCGCTGGCGGGGCAGCGGTTAGACACGGAAACGCTGGACCAGACCGGTGCCGCAAGTGTTCTTCATTCCAGCGGCCGGTTGATCGCGGTCTATACGCAGGATGAACTGGACACCATCAATTATCCGGCAAGGTCGGTCAAGCTGGTCTATACCGATCCACAAAGAGTGGAGTTTCACTATGCGGATTTGTTTTCAACAACCGGAAGCGGAAAGTTCACCGACCTGTCGCTGACGGAGCTGGCGGACGGCAAACTGGCGCTGGCCTATATACTTCAGGACGGCACCGGAAAGTACAATCTGAAGGTCGCTGCGTTTGCCTATGACGGTTCTGATCTTGTCCAGTACAGCATTACATCCGGGCAGGCGCTGCCACTTTATTCGCCTTCGATTTGCCGGACAGGCGCGGGGGTTCTGGCGACCTACATCCAGGACATCACGATATCGGCGACGCGAAGCGGAACCTATACCGGAACCGAGGACAGCACCATCACCCTGGAGGTGACGGCGGACGGGTCACAGACAACGTCAAAATTCAGATGGAAGAAAGGCGAGGGGGACTGGTCCGGCGCGATCACGATGACCGGGTCGGTCCAGGCTATCACCGAAGGAGCAAGCGTTACGTTTGCCACCGGCACCTATTGGACGGGGCAGAAGTTCTGGTTTGCGGTGACGGCGGCCCGGTATGCGGTCGGCACGATCACCGTCGAAGGGATGCCGCAAGACGGCGACACAGTGGTGATTGGTGAGGCGACCTATACCTGGCGCGGGGCGCTAACTTCCCCGGCGGTAGCGAACGAAGTCAAGATCGACACGCTGGGCCGGGAGATCTGCGCCGAGAACCTGCGCTGCGCCATTACGGCGGGAACCTATGAAGGAACCGGCGCAGGGGTGCGCTACGGCACTGGAAC
>CAZOJA010000619.1:0-1692 GCA_964579955.1 uncultured Veillonellaceae bacterium
CCGGACTGATTGCCGGCGCCAGTCGACCTGTCGTCGTGACTTCCCGGGCCGACACACCGGAGAGCAAAGTGATTTCTATTGCAATGGCATCGCTGTGCAGCCGGGAGCAGTAACAAAGAGGAGTGAGTGTTCATGTTTGGTTTGGGTGTGCCGGAACTGATTTTGATCCTGGTGATTATTCTCGTATTGTTCGGTGCGAAGAATCTGCCGGACATCGGCAAAGCATTTGGCAAAACGATTCATGAATTTCGTAACGCAACGAACTCTGAACTAGATAAATCTGAATCGACCAAGAAGGAAATCCCACCTGCGGATAAAACGGACATGCCCAAGAAATGAGGCGATGAGCATGTCGGAAAATGAAGAAAAAGTACAGGAAAACCCGGCGGAAATGACGCTGGTCGGCCATTTGAGCGAGCTGCGCCAGCGGATTGTCTGGTCTGTGGTTGCTCTGGTCGTCGGCACGATTGGCGCTTACTACTATATTGAGGAATTGATGAAGTTTGTCACGGCGCCGGCTGGCAAACTGTATTTCATGGCACCGGCGGAAGGATTTTTTGCCTATCTGAAACTGGCTGTTTTTGCCGGATTTTTGCTGGCCTTGCCGGTGATTCTATGGCAAGTGTGGCTGTTTGTTGCGCCTGCATTGACTTACAAGGAAAAGAAATGGGCGCTGATCATGGTGCCTGGGTCAACAATCCTATTTTTTATCGGCATTGCGTTCGCCTATCTGGTTGTCTGGCCTTCCGCCGTAAAGTTTTTTCTTGGTTTTGGCAGTGAAAGCCTGCAGCCGATGCTGTCCCTGGGCCAGTATTTATCTTTTCTGCTGTCTTTTATTTTGCCGTTCGGGATTATTTTTAACTTGCCGCTGGCACTTTTGGTATTGGCGAAAATGGGAATCATTAGTTCAAAGTTTTTAGCCAAGCAGCGTAAAATCATGATAGTGGTTTCTTTCATTGTTGGCGGTATCATTACACCAACACCAGATATTTTTTCCCAGACGATGATGGCGATCCCCATTTTGCTGCTATATGAAGCCAGCATTTGGGCTGTCCGTCTTCTACTGGGCAAATAGACGCGAAAACTTGACAAAATAGCGGCTGGCCGCTATATTGAAGGTACAAATAACAGAAAGAAGCGATGACGGGAAGAGTAGACTGCCAGACCAGACAGAGAAGGAATCCAAGGCTGTAAGGTTCCGCTGGTGCAGTGCAGATCGAAGGTCATCCCCGAGCTGTTTGGCTGAACAACGCAGTAAGCCGGACCGGATTGTCCCGTTACGACAAACGAGCGCCTGCCTGCGGGCAGGAAAATTGGTGGTACCGCGGAAGCATGGCCTTTCGTCCTTTACATAGGGGCGGAAGGTTTTTAGTTTTTGGAGATGAGGAGGGGTTTACAGATGGCGAAAGAAAATATTCCGACAGTATATGATCCGGCATCGGTAGAAACGAAGTGGTATAAGGTATGGGAGGAATCGGGCGCTTTTCACGCGGAACCTTGCTCGGACGGCAAGGCCTATAGTATTGTGATTCCCCCACCCAACGTAACGGGGCAGCTGCACATGGGGCATGCGCTGGATAATGCCCTGCAGGACATCCTGATCCGCTGGCGGCGGATGCAGGGATACGATACCCTATGGATGCCAGGCTGCGACCACGCCGGGATCGCCACCCAGATCAAAGTGGAAGAAGT
>CAZOJA010000620.1:0-1685 GCA_964579955.1 uncultured Veillonellaceae bacterium
TTTCAACAAGTTTGCCCATATGCAATTTTTATGCCAAACGACAACAGATGTAATTTTGTCATGAATATGAAGCAAAGTCAAGTGAGTTGGGATAGTCAGAATATAGAGTAAAAAAGACCAGCGATAACAAATTCGTCGTCGCTGGCCAAATATCATGTCTGCGGATTCAAATTCACGCTACGGCTGTTTTTTCAGTATGCCTGTGTAGTCGCTTGTTCCCGTATGCACCATTTTACGCAGAATAGACATGTTGCCATCTTCCAAAAGCCAAATTGTTGCAGTACCCGGTGTCGAGAATATCGGGTCGCCTATCGGAATCGTGACCTTGCGTGATGCCGGATCATAAGTCCCGCTGAAACGCTTCCAAGCAACATTGGTATTGCGATAGTAGGGACGCATTTCGCCGAAGGCAAACACTAAATCCAGTTTATTGCCGACAATTTTTTCAATGACAATAACGACATCACGTTTTATCCGCACATTGTCTGCAAAATAGTTCCATTCATAAGTTCCAAGCCAAATTCCCGAAAACGCGGCTAGTTCCGGTGCTACATCAGCCGCCGGCGCTACGATATTAACTTCTTTCGGCAGCGGCGCATCAGTTTTCAGACTCGGCATCGGCGCGGCCTGGGCCAAGCTGGCGACCAAGACAAAAATTGTCACTAATAGTAGCAAAACAACACTTTTTTTCATCCGTTTTCCTCCTCATTATCCGTCCAAAGTCGTCTTATTCGGTCGCAGCAGCTCCTGCGTATTTGACAAAAAATTCAGCGGCCCGTTTGGTCATCGCATAATATTCATAGGAATGCTGCCATGGTCCATAAAGCGATTCAACTATTTTGCCTTGACTTTGCAACGATTTTTCGTAAGCCTTTAGGCTCGATGCCGGCACGATGGTATCAAAATCACCGCCAACGAGCAGGACTGGGACTGTTATTTTTTTGTCGGTCCCGCTTGCACGCGGCAAATAAGGTTCAATCGCTACAACGCCTGCAAGTTTTGGGTTGTCAGCCGCCACGTTCAGTACAGCTGCACCGCCGTTGGAGTAGCCCCACAGGCAGATTTTATCGACTTTCACATTTGGCTGGCTTTTTGCCAATTCAATCGCATCGTTGATCTGGCGCATGGCTTTGCCGCTCGTCACACCAGTCGCGCTGGCATCATAGGATAGGGCGATGACGATAAATCCCTCACTGGTAAATTTCTGCGCCACGTTGAGATAGCTTTTCACCGCAGCCGGGCCATCGAACCCGTAGCTGCCATGCGCCAGAACGATCGCCGGGAAAGGGCCATCACCTACAGGAACTGTGACAAGCGCGCTAATCTTGCTGTTGTTTGGTCCGGCAAACTCAACCAGTTTGTCGCTGGGCGCGATGCAAGCCCCCAAGCTACTGCCTAGCAGCAGCGTCAGCATTAGAAACATGACGATGAAACCGATTCTCTTCATTGGACAATCCCCTTTCTATTTTTTACAGTTAAAACACTTCGCTTTTTTGCTTGGGAATTCCTGTTAACCAACAGACGAATCTCCCAATACAACAAAAAAATTACGGCCAATCGGCAAGCCGAGCGGCTGTAATCGCTCCTTAACTGTATATCAAATCCTTATCAGTATAACACGCGCCGAATCGAAAAATCACGGCTGCGACCGAGGTCGATTACTGCGCCGTCGGCCGTCCGCACCA
>CAZOJA010000621.1:0-1683 GCA_964579955.1 uncultured Veillonellaceae bacterium
CCCATCATAGGCCATCTGGATTTCCGTGTTGAGAAGCTCCATATCGCGATACAATTTATGTTTGGCGCGTTTTTCAGCGATCAACAAAAGGCAAACCACAGCCAAACCAGCTATTGTCGCGACCAAAAAAAGTGTTGTCGACTCCCGTCCCATAACTCACCCGCTTCCCGATTCAGAGACACCAATAATCTCCTGCCGCCTAATACATGAACACATCTCTTTCCTTTTCCTATACTCTGAATTTCGACACCGCCTGCTGCAGCCCCTCGGCCAGCTTTGCCAGCGCCTGGCTGGAAGCCGCGATTTCTTGCATCGAAGCCGACTGCTCTTCGGTCGCTGCCGATACGTTCTCGGACTCCGCCGCCGCGTCCCGGCTGAGGTTCTCCACTTCCTTGATGGAGCCGACAATCCGCTGACTACCGGTTGCCGCTTCATTCACCGCCTTGGCAATCACCGCCACCTGATCCGTCACCTGGTTGATCTGGTTGTTAATGGCGGCAAAATTATTGCCGGCCACGTTCACCAGTTGTACTCCCTGGCTAATGTCGCGGATGGCATTATCGATTGCGCCAACCACACCATTAATACTGCCGTGATTTTTGTCAACCAATTCTTTGATCTGATGCGCCGCCGCTTCCGACTGCTCGGCCAGTTTACGCACTTCTTCGGCCACCACGGCAAAACCGCGTCCCTGTTCCCCGGCCCTCGCCGCTTCGATGGCGGCGTTAAGCGCCAAGAGGTTGGTCTGTCCGGCAATCGTGGTGATCAAACCGACGATTTCGCCAATCTGGGCGGAGCTGACCTTTAGTTCCTCCGCGGCGACTTGCGCCTGTTTCGAGCCGGTACTTACCGCCCCCATCTGCTGGACTGCGGTATCAATGGATGCTTTCCCTTCTACAGCCGCCTTGGCAGTCTGCGTCGACAACGTCGCCATTTCCCCGGCAGTAGCTGCCACTTCTTCCATGGTCGCCGAAATCTCCTGCACAATCGACGATGTTTCATTCACGGCCCCGACCTGTTTTTCGCTGCCGCGGGCAACCTGCTGGATAGACTGGGCCACGTTGTTTGCCGCCTCAGCCGATTGCTGGGCGCTGGCGGTCAGCTGCTCGGAAGATGCGGCGACCTGCTCGGAAGACTGCGCCACCTGGCGAATCATTTGACGCAAGTTTCGGGATAAAGCATCAAACGCCTTCGCCAAGGCGCCAATTTCATCACCACGGGCAATTAATTGTTTTGGCACATCGTTGGACAAATCTCCACCGGCCATAATACCGGCAAATTGAATGGCTGATTCGAGCGGAACGGTAATCGCTTGGGCAATATACCGGGCCAACACCCCACCGATCACCAGCGCCGCCAAAATAATCCCCAGCAGAATTTTCACCGATCTGGCATAATCGACATCGTTCTGAGTGTTAATCTGGTCGGCAACTTGTTGATTGTATTCAGATAATTCGCGGAGGTTTTTCTGAAAAGCCTCGGACGGCAATTTTACTTGCGAGTACCAACTCAGATACGCTTCAGTGTTTCTCCCCGCTTTCAAATGCTCCAACATATTGGAGCGGGAAGCCCGCGCGGCTTGCAAGTTGGTTTTGAGTTCAGCCAGTTTGTCCTGCTCAAAAGGATCCAGTTTTATCTTGCCGTACTTTTCTAAATTGGCATTGAGAATACCGGCTCTCCGTG
>CAZOJA010000622.1:0-1679 GCA_964579955.1 uncultured Veillonellaceae bacterium
TGCGGCGACTTTCTCCGCCTTGTGCTCCGGCAGTACCTCGGCCATGACATTGCTGATGCCTATTCCAGACGCGATGGCCTGCGCCGCCCGCTGATTGTCGCCGGTAATCATCCAGACTTCGATTCCCATCGCCTGCAGCTGCGCTACCGCCTGGGCCGAATTTTCTTTGACCGTGTCTGCTACGGCGACCAAACCGGCCAGTGCCGCGTCCACCGCCATGAACATGACGGTTTTCCCTTGTTGTTCCAATGTCTCCACTGCACCAACGAATTGTTCAATTTCGATCCCGTTCTCGCGCATCAACCGGCGTGTGCCGACCAGCACCTGCCGATTGTCAAACTCGGCTTGGATGCCCTGGCCGGGAATCGCCAGAAAACTTGCCGTCTCGCTCAGCGCCAGTCCCTGCTCCTGCCCGTGTTTCACAATCGCCTGCGCCAACGGATGCTCCGAATTTCGTTCCACACTCGCGGCAATCCGCAGGATTTCGTCAACCGACAACCCGGCCAGCGGCACGATATCGGTGACCTCCGGCTTGCCTTTGGTGATGGTGCCGGTCTTGTCCAGTACAATCGTGTTCAGCCGGTAGGCATTCTCCAGATGTTCGGCGCTTTTGATCAGGATACCGTGTTCGGCCCCCTTACCGGTGCCGACCATGATCGAGGTCGGTGTGGCCAGTCCGAGTGCGCAGGGACAGGCGATCACCATCACGGCGGTGAAATTCACCAAAGCCCGCGAAAAATTGCCGGGATCAAGAATAAAATACCACGCAGCGAAGGTAATGAGCGCCAGGCTCACCACCGCCGGCACAAAATAGCCGGAGACGATATCGGCAAACCGCTGGATCGGCGCCTTGGACCCCTGCGCCGCTTCTACGATGCGAACGATCTGTGCTAGTGCCGTGTCTTTGCCGATTTTGGTCGCCGTGAACTTGAAGGCGCCCAGCTTGTTGATCGTCGCGCCGACGACCGGATCGCCGGGCTGCTTGTCGACCGGGATGCTCTCGCCGGTCAGCATCGATTCGTCCAGCGTGGAGGTCCCTTCGAGAATGATTCCGTCGACCGGCACTTTTTCCCCTGGCCGCACCAGGATGACATCGTTCAACACGACCTCGTCGACCGGTACTTCCCGCTCGACTCCGTCACGAACGACCCGCGCTGTTTTCGGCTGCAGCCCCATCAGCGCCTTGATCGCTTCCGAAGTCCGCCCCTTGGCTCTCGCTTCGAGAAACTTGCCAAGAATGATCAAAGTGATCAAAATTGCCGAGGTTTCAAAATACAAATGAGGGTCGCCGGTCAGCATGTTGGCAATACTGAAGAAGTAAGCCGCCGAGGTCCCCATCGCCACCAGTACATCCATATTGGCGCTGCCATTGCGCAAGGCGGCGTAGGCGCCGCGGTAAAACGGCCAGCCGGCAATGAACTGGACCGGTGTTGCCAAGACCAGTTGTACGGTAGCGTCCATAAAGAATTTGCCAACGCTGGTCATGATCCCCAACGAATGGAGTACCATCGCCAGCAACAGCGGCATGGACAGCAGCGCAGACAAGAGCAGTCTCAGCCGTTGTCCGCGTATCTCGGCTTCTCTCGCTACTTTCTCCCGGTCGGCATCCTGGCGATTGACAACATAATGCGCTTCAAAACCGAGTTTTTTTACTTTATCTTGGATTTCGCCAATCGTCA
>CAZOJA010000623.1:0-1678 GCA_964579955.1 uncultured Veillonellaceae bacterium
CAAGACCAAGTTCGGACATTTCTTTTTCGGTATATGCTTTTATGTTTAACCAAACATCAGATGTGGTCAACTCAGGGCTCAAAATAACAGACATCGTATAATCTTCCTTTCTCAAATAAATTATTGCAATGTGGCAGAGAGTAGTGATGAATCGGCTCCCCTATTTGCCCCCCTTCCGGCACCAGGCTTACTCTCTGAGCTAAGGATACATGACGGACATGGACAAAATTTGTCCATATAATAATGGCGGAATAAAAACCGAATAGGGAAAGAACGTACCCGGAAAAGCGGCAAGAAAGATGCTAGTATTTCCACGGGTCCCACCGCCATTTGGGAGATTGGCCACGGATGAGATGTTTTTCGCGGATTTGGCGAATTGTGTTGGCCAAATGTACGACACTGCCTAACACTGGATGAATTTTCTCTGCGACATATTGGGCTTTGTTCCAAGCAAGGTCTCTAGCGGCTTTTTCAACTGGATCCTCCATCTTGCAGCTATTATTCGTTGCGATCTTGTCGTAGTCGCGCTGATTGGGCATGAAGCCGGTTTTAAATTTAGACAGCATTTTTTACACTCCTCTCAAGGATATTATTCTTTGCGTAGAGAATACAGCAATCATATGGACACTTGATGTCCATCAAGTTCGCGTATAATTGGAATGTCCAAAAGGGGGCGATATTTCTGGACATCGAAAAAGCCAGCCTGCCCAAAATGATCCGCATGCTGTCCTTGTTCGAACGACTGACCAAAGGGGAGTCGATTCGCAAAGCGGAGGAAGCTGCGCGGTTTGGTGTGGATGCCAAAAGCATTCAACGCGATATTGAAGACCTGCGTGTTTACTTTCAGGAAACATGGGCATCACCAGCAGTTTTGTATTATTCTCGCGAAGAACGTGGCTACCGGCTGGATCGACAGTTTCAGACGAAACTTACAGCGCCGGAAATCTTGGTAATTGGCAAGGTCTTATTGGAAAGCCGGTGCCTGGCCCAAAAAGAAATGGTCGACCTGTTGGGCAAACTGACTAATGTTTGCGAACCGGACACAGGAAAACACATCGCTGATATTCTGCGCAATGAACAATTTCACTATTTCCCGGTTCGCCAAGGGGAAAAGCTAATCCCGAAAATATGGAATCTCAGTCGTGCAGTCAGAGAATATTGTCTTGTCGAGATTCATTACCGCAAAGAGCGTAAAGAACAGCCGGTAAAGCGAACGATTGAACCGCTGGGCGTCATTTACTCGGAATACTATTTTTATCTTGTTGCCAATATTCATGGGCAGGACTACCCGTTCCCCGCTGTATACCGCATTGACCGCATCGAGCAACTAAACTTGTTGCAAGAGCGGTTCAAACCAGTTTACTCGAAGCGTTTTGAAGAGGGCGAGTTCCGAAAACGTATCCAATTCATGAAACCAGGTCCGTTGCAAACCATTCGGTTTCGTTTCTGGGGACCGTCGCCTGAAGCGGCGCTCGACCGGTTTCCCAACGGGAAGATTGTGAATAGGACAAAAGAAGCGGTCACTATTGAAGCGGAAGTGTATGGTGAAGGCGTGGTCATGTGGCTGCTTAGCCAAGCCGAGTTTTTGGAAGTGCTGCAACCCAAATCGTTACGCGATAAGATGCAGCAAACAATTGATAAGATGAGACAAAACTATTTGCCAACGGAAAACTGATCG
>CAZOJA010000624.1:0-1666 GCA_964579955.1 uncultured Veillonellaceae bacterium
GTTGAACATCACTGCAGTACAGATTTGCACTGCAGTGGCGCCGACAGCAAAATATTCGATGATATCCTGCCAACTGCCGATTCCACCGATGCCGTGGATCGGCAGCTTTGTTGTTTGGGCCAGTTGTGCTACACAGCGCAGACCAATCGGTTTGATTGTACTACCTGAGTAACCGCCGAAGGCGCTGTAGCCGTTCACGGCAGGCGCGGGTTCGAACGTTTCGATATCAATGCCCATCAGGCATTGCACGGTATTGATCGCCGCCAGAGCATCGGCGCCAGCTTGTTCCACTGCTAAGGCGACAGTCTGGATGTTGCTGACGTTCGGTGTGAGTTTGACAATGACCGGGATTTTGACTGCCGCCTTTACCCAAGCGGTGATAGCTGCAGAAGTGTTCTCGCTTTTGCCGAGCGCTGCCCCCATGTTGTCGGCAAGGCGAAAATGGGGGCAAGATAAGTTCAGTTCCAGGGCATCGGCGCCGGCGGCTTCCATTCGCCGCGCCAGTTCCTGCCAGGCTTCACGCCGCGTATCGGCCATAATGCTGGCAATGATCGCTTTGGCGGGAAATTCCTGTTTCAGTTGGCAAACCGTTGTTTCCCAGTAGCTGAGCGGTCGCCGGGTCAGTCCTTCGATATTTTCCAGTCCGGCGACTTTGCCGTCGGGACTGCGGTAAACGGCGAACCGGTTGGCGGAATCGGCCGTAATCAGGTCATCTGGCGCACAAGTCTTGGTAACGGCGCCGGCCCAACCGAGACGCAGCGCCTTGGCGATGCCTTCCCGGCTCTGGGTGGGCGGCGCCGAAGCAAGCAGGCAGGGGTTTTCCAGGGTGATACCACAAAATTCTGTGTGTAACTTGATGCTCATTGTAGTACTCCTTTGGTTGTGAATAAATAATATCTGTTGATTCATTTCTATAGAGTTGACAAATACCCTTTGTCAGACCAAGAGATTCGTATCGCTGGCATAACAGATAGTGGATCGGCAGAAATTATCTTTTGCTTAATGCAAGGAAAATGAGCTGATTTGGCGTATAACGTAAAGCAAGTGTCACAGAAAATATACTGAAACTGAGTAAAGGATGAACACTCTTATGATGCATCTCGTTAAAAAATCAATGTATATCATGGTAGCCATCAGTCTTTTAGTGGGGCCGTTGCTCATTATTCCGTATATTGGGGTGGACACGCAGTCTCCTCGCGCCGTGCAGGGTGTACTGGACCTGACGAATTGGGATTTTCCGGCAGATCAGACAGTGCCGCTGAATGGTGAATGGGAATTCTACGAGAATCAGTTGCTGACATCAACGGACTTTGCAGAAACTGGCGTTATTGCCAAACCTGAATTTTCGGGATATGTTGTCGTACCCCATCTGTGGCAGGGCAATGGGGTTGCAACCTATCGACTTTTGATAAAAGTTCCGCAGAGTCAAAATTCCTTTGGCATCAAGACGGAGATTATTCGCATTACAAGCAGGCTCATTGTCAACGGGTTGACCTTGGGCGGTTGCGGTCGACCGGAAGATGCCGCTGTTTTGGGAAAAAATACACCGGAAAACGTTCCCTATGTAGCTTATTTCACTTCCCGGGATGATCAGGTAGAGATAATCTTGCAGGTCGCAAATTATGCTTATGTAAATGGCGGGATTGCCGTGCCGCTGCGATTTGGC
>CAZOJA010000625.1:0-1663 GCA_964579955.1 uncultured Veillonellaceae bacterium
TACCCATCGTCAACTACGGTGTGGCGATTGCCGCGCTGATGGGCATCCTGCGCCGTGCCTTGTCGCCGTTCCCGCTGTTGCAGGACATTCTCGACGAAGAAGCATAAATGCTCGGTGGAGCTTTATCCCAGTCATCGACCACCGGAAAACGAGCGAGAAAAGCTCCTGACAGGCACCGCCTGGAACCCTGCAGGATCCCCCAACAAAGTAACGGCGGCACTCAAATATCGCTCCGACCGGAAGTGATTTCCGGCCATGGCAAGATATACTGCCGCAATATGTTCTTTCTCCGCAACAACACTGTGCCTCTGCCACTCTTTCTCGCCAAGAACATACGGCACGGCATAATCAAGCGCTTTTTTTATGCCCCTTCCGTCTTCCGTCTCGTAGTCCCATAGGTTTACACCCACTTTTTCTGCAAGTCTGGCCAGCGTAACAAAAGCTCTCAGATTATACAGGACATAATGCAAAGAGCGGGTGCGCGACATCTCAAGAGGCATTTCACCAGTCGGTCGAATTTGTTTGTGTATCCTTGCATAAGCGTTCTTTCCAATTACGCTTCTCAGCAAATCTGTATCGCCGATATAATAGGCATATGCGGCAATCTGCGCATCATACCAAACTCCATGGTTATTATTGGCGGCTTTCTCCCTGATTCCCAGAGGGCTGTCGGCCAACCAGCGCAGATACGCTTTGAACCAATGCCGCAAAGCGTCCTTATCCTCTTCCGTCCAACCAGGATAGTCTTCGAGCATCATCGCCGCGTCGATAATCTGGATAAATCCGACTGTTTCAATGATTCCGGCAGGCGTCCCCGCCGCTTTTCCCGGAACGCTTTGGGCAAAATTCAGATGCGGGTTCATCCGGCTCATGGGATAAACAAACCAGGTTCGCAGCCACAAAACCGCTCTTTGCGCATATTCCTCCTGCCGGGTGACGTAATAAGCCGTGCTGAGGGTAGCAACCGCTGACACCATCTTTTCCAGCCGGATCGCATCATATCGGCTTAAATCGGCTCTTTCAGGATTGATCAGTCCGTCCTTGTAGATATAGGGCAATCCGAAGGGCGTGGAGGCATCAGGCCAATAATAGATGGATAAACTGGCATAATCATTTTTTGTGCCGCCATTAGCAAAAAAATCAGCTGAACCCGTCTTTTCCGCCACAAACTGGATTGGTTGCTTCATCTGCCAGTTTGCATGAGAACCCAGGCTTTTCACCAGGACACTTTCAACCGCTTCGCTCTTTGCCGCTTGGCGCAGTCGGTTCAACCCCGCCTCATCATATCTGATAAACTTTCCTTCCGGCATATATGCGTTGGCGGTTGCCAACGCAGCGTTCCAGATAGTCATGATCGCTACGGCAAGAAAAACGATATGGCGCATTTTCACAGCTCCTTGTCCCATGTGCACATAACAACTTAATACTTAGAGGTCTTCGAATCCTCACTCTCATTATAATGGGTTCATAACGGAAAAGGGAAACTGTGCAAACCAGAAATGACACAGCATTTTCCGATTCAATAAAAAGCAGAACCAGCCAGAAATTCTGGCTGGTTCTGCTTTTTACGCACTATGGATCACATTGAAACCATAGAATAGTAGAAGCTACGGTTTGACGGTGGTCTTGTAGACCATCTTGCCGTCTTTCATCTCGATGATGA
>CAZOJA010000626.1:0-1663 GCA_964579955.1 uncultured Veillonellaceae bacterium
CATGGACATTCTTTTTCAAAAGCTATTTCACCCAACAAACCGGACAGGATTATGGAAATGTGACAGATCTTAAGCTTGATTACTCTGCAGAGAAGGAGATTGCCGACGCGTTAGAAAGGCTGAAGCGAAATCCGGAACTCGCAACCATCATTAAGGGTAAGGTAACCAACCAAAGAGAAATTGCCCTAACCTTTGATGGATTGGCTGACCGCATCATTGTGCAAAAAATCATTGACCTTCTGGAGAAGTATAA
The DNA here is from genome assembly GCA_964579955.1 of uncultured Veillonellaceae bacterium. Classification (GTDB taxonomy): domain Bacteria; phylum Bacillota; class Negativicutes; order UBA1444; family UBA1444; genus UBA1444. Next base: position 254 of record CAZOJA010000626.1, read on the forward strand.
TCATAAAGCGACTTTCTTCGTCGATGGGATGCAAACTGCCGAAGACCCGCAAACCGTTGTGAATATCAGGAAATCTGGAAATCGCATAGAAAATTATACAATGCAAGGCATGACAAAAATGGAGACCATGCCGGTTGAACGACTCGTGAAAGATTTCTGCCAGTCTCAGAAAATAATTAAGGTTACCGCTGACAAAGCGGCTAATCTGCTAAAGTGCAATGAAACCCAATATACCGACAACGTGCTAAAAGCCGCCAGAGCGTGCGGGATAAAAAGTGTTGTAAAAAGCGATGTGATGATTGCCAACAAAAATCTGTATTCTGACCAGGCAGCGGCCGCATTTGTCAGTCGATTGAGGTCGGGAAGCATTGTGTCTGTTAAGCTAAAACCCAATATGGACCCTATATTGCCAGAGGAAGGGAAAATTGATTTAAAGCCTGCTTGGGACAAACAACCTGGACTTAAACCTTTGCCCAAACCAGAAGTTGCCGAAAATGAAATCGTTCAGGTGGTCGAACGGCTGCTGAACGCTTTAACACAGGCCAAAGTAAAAGTGGTTGATGTAGAGACATATCCTGCAACTTCGCAAAACGGCAAGAGCAGTTTCCACGAAGCAGAGTTAGCTGCGCATGGATGGCATGGATGGGAACATGTTCGTGAACAGGCGGATCTTATCGTTGGGCTTGTGCAAAATTTTCTGCAATCGAATCTGCGTGTTGGCTTTTCAAGAGCATATGCGGCAGAATCGATAAGTAATCCGGACGAAGCAACGATTGGCGGACAAGAAGTAAAAATGATCTACACGACAGAACCCGCTATAGCATTTTCCTTCACCGGCCTGAGTCAGGAATCCGTCGTGGAGGACGTGTTGCGGCGACTTAAAAGAATGAATAGTAAAGCGACCTTCTTTGTCACAGAAGCTGAAATGCGACAAAACACACGCTTGATAAGGAGCATCATCGCACAAGGACATGAGGTTGGCATTGCCGTTCGTCCGCGCGATACCAACTCGGTGGAACAAACTCGTCGACAGTTGAGGGTCGCACTTGAGCAACTGAGAAGAATTTTTGGTGTCGAATCCAATTTAGTCAAGCAGCATCTTGCTGCGATAACACCTAACACGATACAAGCAGTGCAAGATGAGCGATTGCGCTTAATTGGTCATACGGTCACGGCAGTACAAATCAAACATAAAGATTACAATTCGATTGCGCAAATCATGGCGGAGTTATTTCCCAAATCACATCAGTCGTTATCAAGGGGACAGATTGTTCATTTTCGCCTAGACTTCTATAGTAATTCCCGCATTGCCGGTGAATTGGTTGAGGCGATCAAAAAAGAAAAAATAGATAACATCGCCTTTGCAACACCTTATGACAATCCGCAGATCAATCCATCCAATGATTCAAG
>CAZOJA010000627.1:0-1657 GCA_964579955.1 uncultured Veillonellaceae bacterium
TCCAGAACAACCCCATAGAAAGATTCCATTGAATACCGTATTGACCTCGAACTTTTTCATAGCTTCCTATAAATGAAGTTCTATTCAACTCTGATGGCTTATCAGCGTATCGTAGTCCAGCTTCAAACATATCCCATAAATTCGAAAAGTCGTCTGTATTTCGATCATTAGTATCACCATAAAACCATGACCGCAAGTTGTTTAGAACAGGAACGCCATCAAATCTATCTGGCACACGTTCTCGCACACTTAATTCGGCGCCTAGCTTGCCCATGATAGCTCTTCGGTTTTCATCGGAAATCCCTTTGTTGAAACAACCAAAAACAGTAAATGGACACATATCTGTTTCTGGCGCTCCTTTATCCATGAATGGATATTTTAGTTCCAGGTCTTTATATACACTTTCTAAAATCACCAACAGTTCAGCGCGTTTATCTTTGTAAAGGAAGAGCTTGTCTGCAAACTCCATATAAAACGCAGTCCACGAAAAAGAGGTTGGTGTTTGGACTTCAGATGCCATGTATTTTACCTCCATGCTATTTTTAGCTCTTGCTTGATAATCCTCAACTATTAGCTTCCATCTTTTTTCGTAAAACACCTGCAACCTCGTTGCAAAAGCCACGACGTCGTTAGAACCGACATCGTGGCTTTGTCCTCAGATTATCCCCTATCCTCGCTTTATTAATACCAAGACCCGTTCAGAATATCCTTCGCATCTCGGGTCATCGGGATCACGTCTTCCCGGTTGATGTACTTCACGTCAAACTTGCGGTTCAGCGCCGCGAAATGCCTCAGGCCGAAAGCGATTTTCTGCAGATAAGAGTAGCAGCCGATCGAACCGGCGGACATCTTGTCCGCTTCTTCGCCATAAATACTGCGCAATTCGGGCAGATGCCGGAACAAGGCTTCCCTGGTCGCGCCAAACCGTTCCAGATGTTTGGGCACCGTACCGCTTGCCAGCAGCTGTCCAACTTTCTCGCCGACCATCGCCGCCGCCATCGCCGCCCGGCAGAGGCCGACCAGTTTCACATAGGGCGCTCCGATGGCCAGTGCTTTGAACACCTGGTCTTCACTGCTGATCCCGCCGGTGATCGCGATGTCCGGCAAGACTAGGCCGTCCCGCTCCAACCGCCCGCAGATTTCCGGCAAAGCACTCTCGATGCACACCGCCGGCAGGCCCCATTCGTTCATCATCTTGCTTGGGCTGTATCCGGAACCGCCACCCGCTCCGTCAAAGGTAACCAGGTCCACGTCCATCACGGCGGCCAGGCGCAGCACCTCTTCCAGGTCGCGGCGATCGAAGCCGGCCATTTTGAAGTACACATTCTTCAGCCCCAGCGCGCGCAAGGACTCAATGCGCTGCAGCAGCGACTCTTCCGTCCACATCGGCAGGCGGCCATAGCTCCAGAACTCCGGACAAGCCTGCTTTTGATACAGCTTGACGATTTCAGGGTCTTCCGGGTCCGGCTGCACGATCATCCCAGTTTTCTTTTTTGCCAGAGCATCCTGCAGACTGCCGATCCGCACCGCCGGTTGCGTCCCTTTGGCCGACTGGCCGAACTTAAACTCTATCGCCGTGAACCCGCACTCCGTAATGGCATATTCCGCCAGACCCATCGCCAGGTCCTCCAGATTGCACTGGAGAATGATCTGACCG
>CAZOJA010000628.1:0-1652 GCA_964579955.1 uncultured Veillonellaceae bacterium
CCAATTTGATCCAGGCGCAGCGTGATTATTTCGGCGCCCATACATATGAGCGGATTGACCGACCGGGCACCTTCCACACCGAGTGGGGAAGACAGTAATAATAACAAAGACCGTGGCGAAGCAGCTTGCTGCAGGCCACGGTCTTTGTTTTGCAACGATCTGTTCTGAAGATGTCTGCTTACTGAGTTAGCCGTGCATCCGGCCTATTGACCAGCGTGACGTAGAAATAGCGGGCACAGAGGAGCACGACCAGAGCGGCCGAGGCAAATACCCAGCGAAAGCCGAACCATTCGGCGACGATCCCCAGCATCGCCGCACCCAGGGCATTGCCCACGTCGCCGGCCGCTGTGAGGATCGAGAGCGCCGTGCCTTTGACGGCCGGCGGAATCCGCTGGATGACGTATACCGTCAGGGCGGGAAAAATGATGCCGAAGCCGAGTCCGACCAGGATGCCGGAGATGCCGAACGTCCATGGCGAGGGTGTGATGATAACGACCAATGCGCTCAGAGCATTCAGCGCACTGGCGAGGGTGGCAACCATTTCGGCTGAAAAGGCCTGGGTCAGCGATTGGACCGACAGGCGTGTAACGATTACAGCGACGGCAAAACAAACGTAAAAGGATGAGTAGCCGCTGACTGATTCGGACAGCGCATACAGCGGCACGAAAGTGAATAAGGTGCTGAAGGCGAAATTGGATGCGAACAGGCAGACGGTCGGCGCCCAGACTGCCGGCAGATGCATCACCGAAGAGAACGGCATCCGTTCGGCATCCTTCAAAGGGGCGATCGGCCGGGCTCGCAACAAGGCGAAAGCAACGGCGATAGCCAACGAGAGCAAACTAAGCCCGACCAAAGGTAAAAAACTGATTTCCAGATACAACAAGGGCGCCAAGCTCGTCGCAGCGCCGAGTCCGACCATCGTGAACACGGTGAACAGAGAGATCGCGCCGGCAGTGTTTTGCGGCGACTCGACACTGCTGGCGAAGGTCACGGAAGCAGTCGAATAGAACGATTGAGCGGCGCCGTGCAAAAATCGGATGACGAGCAGAGGGATAAAGCCGGTGAACCAGAAGTAGGCGGACAAACAAACCGCAAGGACGCTTTGTCCGAACAGGATGATCGGGCGACTGCCATAACGGTCGACCGAACGGCCTGACGACGGACGCATGATCAGGGCGCCGATAGCGGTAATTCCCATGACCATTCCGATTTGCGAGGCGGACAGGCCGTGGCTGGCAAGATAGAGCGGCAAGACCGGCGCCAAAAGCTGGGCGCCGAAAACATTGAACACCTGAACACCGGCGATAGACTGAAATTGCCGGTTTTTCAGCAGCAACAGCAACGGATTCATGTCTGCCTGGCTCCCACCAGGTGGTGAACCGTAACGGCGCCAATGATAATTGCGCCGCCGATCAGGGAAGTCAGCGCCGGCATCTCGCCCATCAGCAAAAAGACCCAGAAGGGATTCAGAATCGGTTCGATCAGCGTGATCAGAATCGCCTCCATCGCGCTGACTTGCGACAAGGCCCAGGTATATAGCACATAGGCCAGTCCCAGCTGAAACACGCCCAGGTAAAGCATGCCCAGCCAACCCTGCAATCCGGGGACGCCTTCAAACATGAACGGCAGCCCCAGCAAAAAGGTGAGCAGAT
>CAZOJA010000629.1:0-1652 GCA_964579955.1 uncultured Veillonellaceae bacterium
GCATTGTAAATTAAAATATTCTTTTGTGTTTGCAAAGGGGATGTCGAAATGTCCTTGCGAAAAAAAATGTTGGTCTCTTTGTTTGCGGCGCTACTGTGCGTCAGTTCGTACGTGGTGCTGCCCATCGGGCCGGTGCCGGTTACATTGCAGGTATTGTTCGTATTGCTCGCCGGAGCAGTTCTCGGCGCGGAAATGGGAGCGCTCAGCGTCGTGATCTGGATCATGCTGGGGGCTTTCGGTTTGCCGGTATTCGCAGGCGGCAAGGCTGGGCCGATGGTCTTGATCGGACCGACCGGCGGTTATCTGCTGGGATTTGTGATCTGCGCCTGGACAGTAGGTTGCTTGACTCGGGGAAATCCTCGATCCAAACTGCGCAGCGGCGCTGCGATGCTGGTCGGGCTGACGATTGCCTATGCGGTGGGATTGGCCGGTTTTATGGCCAGTTTTGCTTTCTTCCTGCAAAAACCAATGACATTGCAGCAGGCGCTAACGATAGCGGTGTATCCTTTTGTCGCATTTGACCTGGTCAAACTGGTCCTAGGGGCCTGGTTGGCGCCGGTACTGATTGAATCTCTGGCCCGGGCCGGTTTTGCTGAAAGGCGGCAAGAACATGCGTGATCAAATGATGGACATCGCCGATCAAATAATGAATGGCGGTGTTATCAATCGGGAAGAGGCCTACCGGCTGACGCAGATTGAACAGCGTGACCTGCCTTATTTACTGGCGGCGGCGGATTCGATCCGGCAGCGGTTTCAAGGCGAAAAAGTTCATCTGTGTTCGATTTTGAACGGTCGTTCCGGCCGCTGCAGCGAAGATTGTTCGTACTGCGCCCAATCGGTTCATCATCAGACCGGGGTGGCAGTTTATCCACTGCTAAGTAAAGCAGAGATTCTGCGTCATGCCCAGGCAGCTGAGGCCGCCGGTGTCAGCCATTTTTCGATTGTACTCAGCGGTCGCGGCATGGATGAAACGGATGAACGGGCGACATTTCAGCGCGTAATCGAAGCATATCAGGCGATAAAGGAAAACACGAAGCTGCAGCTCTGCGCCTCGCTTGGTTCCCTGAACCTGGAACAAGCCAGGCAATTAAAAGCTGTCGGTGTGCAGCGCTACCATCATAATGTGGAAACCAGTCGCGATTATTATCCGGCGATTTGCCGGACACATAGCTACGAAGACCGAATCCGAACAATCAGCGTAGCACAAGAAGCAGGGTTGGCAGTGTGTTGCGGCGGGATCATCGGCATGGGCGAAACGCTGTCGCAAAGACTGGATATGGCGTTTGAACTGCGTGAGCTCTCAATCGACTGTGTGCCGATCAACATTCTAAATCCGATTGCCGGAACACGTCTGGAAGCCGCTCCGGCGCTACCGCCGCTTGAAATACTCAAAACCATTGCCCTGTTCCGGTTCGTTTTGCCCCAGTCAGTAATCCGTACGGCTGGTGGAAGGGAAAAGAATCTGCGCGATTTGCAGGCGATGGCTTTGCTGGGCGGGGCAAACGGGATGCTGATTGGCGGCTATCTGACCACCAATGGCAGAGATAGCCAGCTGGATATCAAAATGATCAATGACCTCGGCCTGAAGGTGGCCGGTTGATTCAACGCAACCAGTAGGTTTCACGTCGGTAAGCAATAAGGCAATAAGTAGG
>CAZOJA010000630.1:0-1648 GCA_964579955.1 uncultured Veillonellaceae bacterium
ATGTAGTAACTGGTCACACACCCGTGCAGTACCTCAGGCGTTTCGTCTCATTTGAAGATGTTGAGGATTCGACAAAACCCTTGATACGCGAACACAAATATTTTCTAGATACAGGGGCAGCCTGGCGCGGACCGCTCACAGTGATGAACCTGCTGTCAGGTGAATATTGGCAGGCGTAAAATTAGGACGTCAATTTGTGAAAAATGGGACTAAGGTCCCGAGGGAAATCGCAAAGTTTGTCAAATGTTTTATAAGCTAACTGAAGCCGGTTGAAGGAGTTGAATCCGCCTTGTCCAAGCAACATGTCGGTGAACTGATTTGTCGGTATTATTCCCTGACAGCCGAATTGGAACGACTTTTTCCCAAGCGAAGCTTCACTCCGGCCTCTCATGTGATCGAAAGTTTTTGTGAAATATTGGCTGCCAATGATTTTGACCTGGAGTTGCTGCCTGCTTCCAGCAAGGTTCACAACGCCCGGACCCGCGACAAGGCGAAGTTGGTTCAAATAAAAGCCGCGCAAGCTGATTCGGTGGTTTTTCGCTCCGATCAGGTGCCGGATCATTTGTTGGTTATGCGCTTGTCGGATGAAGGCGTCCCGGAATGGATTTATAATGGACCGGGTTTGCTGGCCTACGAAAAACCGGGTCGTCAACCCGCCAACGGACAGCGCACTGTGAGGCTAAGTACATTGCGAAAGATTCAGGTGCCGGAGCAGGACAGGTTGCAGTCGGTTGCCGAATAAATTATATCCGAGTCGAAATGAAGGAGTGGCAAGGACTGCTCCTTTTTCATGTGGACTGCATGTTTTGGGAATTTTGATTTTTGACTTGCAACTCTGTAATTTTGAAGATAATATGAATAAGCATGCCCCGCAGGGAAAAATCTTCGGGCGGCGAAACCATATATATGGAAGTTTCGATGATTCGAGCCAAAGTGCGCAAATGGGTCAAACGACATGGTCTTTTGCCCCAGGGCGGCAATATATTGGCTGCCTGTTCAGGTGGTCCCGATTCTCTGGCGTTGGTCGACTTGCTTGTCGAATATCAACAGGCGGGAGATATTCGACTGTTCGTCGCTCATTTTGATCACTGCCTTCGCGGTGACGCATCCAGTCACGACGCCGCTTTTGTCCGGCGCTTTTGCGCCGAACGAGGGCTGGAGTTTTTTTGCGGGTCTGCGGACTTGCCGGCATTGCTACGAGTGCAAGGCGGTTCGCTGGAAGAACTTGCCCGTAGTACGCGTTACCGTTTCCTCCGCCAGGTTGTTGGGGAAATCGGCGGCGGATTGATTGCGACTGGCCATCATCGGGACGATCAGGCAGAGACTGTTTTGCTTAACTTGGTGCGTGGTAGTGGAAGCCGAGGATTAGGCGCGATGCAGCCACTGCGCGATGATGTGACAAGACCCTTGCTGTGTCTCGACCGCTCCGAGATTGAAGTGTATTGCAGGCAACGCAACCTGCAGCCCTGTTTGGACGTATCAAATGCCGATGTCGATTTTTTGCGCAACCGATTGCGGCACGAATTGTTGCCTGTGTTGAAGAAATGGTACAATCCTGGCATGGTGGCAACATTATGTCGAACGGCTTCGATACTGACTGACGAGCAGGAGTTTTTACGTTCTCAGGCGTTGGAACTGTTGCCACGGA
>CAZOJA010000631.1:0-1638 GCA_964579955.1 uncultured Veillonellaceae bacterium
TCGAATCCATCGGCGGCGTTCCCACAAGGCTGATCTTTGACAATGCCACCGGCGTTGGCCGCCGGATCGGCGACCAGGTACGATTGACCGAACTGTTCAGGCGGTTCAAGGCGCATCACGGATTTGAGCTGTCGTTTTGCAACCCAGCCTCCGGCCACGAAAAAGGCAATGTGGAACGCAAAGTGGGCTATATCCGGTCCAATCTGTTTGTGCCGGTTCCCTATGTTGACGACTTGCCGATATTTAATCGTCGCCTGCTGGAACAAGGGCAAAAGCTGATGCAAAAGGCTCACTACAAAAAGCAACTTCCGGAAGAGACTCTGTTTGCGGCCGACAGGGCGGCGCTTTTGCCGCTGCCGCGCCAGCGATTCAATGTATGCCGTTATGAATACGCGCGGGCGGACGGTTACGGCAAGGTCTGTCTGGATGGAAAGCATTACTACTCCACTACGCCGGAATGGGCCGGACAAAGTGTTTTAATCGGCGTCAAGGCCCACACCATCGACATTCTGCGTGCGGACGGCAGTGTGCTGGTCAGTCATCTTCGCAGTTTTTCCAGCGAGCGCAGTGACCATCTTGATCACAGCACCAGCTTGGCTCTGCTGCTCAAGAATGCGGGAGCCTGGCGAAACAGCGGACTACGCAGTACCTTTTCGGAGCCTTTGAGGCAAACCTTGGATGAACAAAGCCGCACCGACCTCAGAAAGAGCCTGCAACTCTTGTCCACATTGTCGGATCGTTACGGATTTGACACTGCAATGCAGGCGATGGAAGAAGCCGTGAAACGCGGCAGCCTGAATTTGTGCGATACAGCAGTGCTGGCGGCAAGACTTGCTGGGTATGGGCTGGATACGCCGCCGGAACTGGGGCCGGATCTTGCGCAGTATGACCGACTGCTTCAGGTCGAAGGCGGTGAAATACAATGATTACTGCCAAACAGCGGGAAGAAGTGCGGGCAGAAATTACAGCGTGTTGCCGTCAGATGATGCTTAGCCGCCGGATTGTTGAACTGTGTGAACAGGAAGCCACTCCAAAACAGGAAGAGTTTTTGCACCGAGTTTTGACGGAAGAAGTTGCGGCCCGGGAGAAAAGCAGGCGACAGCGCCTGATGCAACGAGCAGGTTTTCCGGTTTACAAAACTTTTGAAGACTACGACTTTCGCGGCATAAAGTTTCCTGCGGCTCTGACCCGGGAAGAACTCACCAGTTGCAGCTTTGTAGCGGAAAAGAAAAACCTGGTGCTGTTTGGCCCGGTCGGCACCGGAAAAACCCATTTGGCCATCGCTCTTGGCGTCAAGGCTTGTGAGCAGGGCCTCAATACAAAGTTCGCCTCAGTGACGGAGATGGTGCTGCGTCTAGCGGAAGCAAGGCGCGCCGGCACATTGGAGCGGCTGGTACGGGAATTGCAGAAACTGGACCTCTTGATTCTGGATGAATGGGGCTATGTACCGGTGGACAAAGAAGGATCGCAGCTGTTATTCCGGGTCATTGCCGACAGTTATGAAAGCAAAAGCCTGATTTTGACGACCAACCTTGAATTCTCCAAGTGGGGCAGCATCTTCACGGATGACCAGATGGCGGCAGCCATGATTGACCGACTGGCCCACCACGGACACCTACTACTGTTTGAAGGGGAAAG
>CAZOJA010000632.1:0-1637 GCA_964579955.1 uncultured Veillonellaceae bacterium
TTTACCGCAATGAACAATACGTTGGCAAAAGCTAGACCGGAAATGCTATTGCCGTTCTCTGACACCTATGGACTGTCGTTCTGGACCTTTATCTCCTTTTTCCTGCTATATGCCGTTGGTACGGTTGGGCAACCGCAATTCACTACCCGTTTCTACACAATCAAAAAAGTTGACATGCTGCGCTGGGCGCCGGCAATTGCTGCCAGTTGCTATTTTGTCATCACCTTCTTCTTGTTCGCTGGGATGATCTATAAGGCCGCGGTGTTGCAAGGAAAGGCGCCGGCGTTGACCAACCCGGACTTGGCCGTATCCCAGTACATCGTAACCTTTATGAACCCGACCATGGCGGGATTAGTCCTGGCGGCTGCTGTTGCTGCAATCATGTCGACTGTTTCTACCTTCATCGTGGTTGCTGCCTCGACGGTAACCCGTGACATTTTGGAGCAAGGCATGGGGAAAAAACTTAGTGAGTCTCAAGGATTGTTGTATTCCCGGATTGCTTCCATTGCGATTTGTCTCTTGACTGTTTTATTAGCGATTAAGCCGCCGGATTTGATCGCTTGGCTTGGTAATGCGGCATTTGGCTTCTTGTCTGCAAGCCTGGGACCAGCTCTGGTTGCCGGTGTTCGTTGGCGCCGGGCAAACTGGCAGGGGGCGCTTGCCAGCATGACGATTGGCGGCGGACTCGCCCTTGTTCTCTACTTCATGAAAACCGCTAAAATGATTGCTCCGAAACTGGACACTGGTGCGATTGCCTTCTTGGTATCCATTGTAGTAATGGTCGTTGTTTCGCTGATGACACCAGAACAGGTTCGCAGTGCATTGCCGCAGCCGAAAAACAAGAAAGCAGTGGAACCGGTTCCGGCTCCAGAAAACTCATAACGCAGGATTTTTGTTTCAAATGACGAAAAAATAAAGATATGGTTTAAAGGCAACGCAGCGATTGGTTGCGTTGCCTTTAACAAGAAATGAGGTGTTCCAATGAAGACGATTGCAATTTGCGGTTCGCAACGGGAAAATGGCAATACGGAATTTTTTATGCGGATTGTGCTGGATGAATTGGCGCAAAAAGGAATAGAAACAGAGTTTGTTTCTTTGAAGGGGAAATCAATTCAACCGTGTAGAGGGTGTTACCAGTGTTTGTCAGCCGGACACTGTACCATTAAGGATGATTTTGCTGAAGTCTTTGATAAGATGAGAGAGGCGGATGGGATTCTGATTGGCTCCCCGGTGTATGTGGCTCGGCCAACTGCGCTGATGTCTGCACTACTGGAAAGGGCAACGTTTTCCGGACGAGCTGCCGGACAACCGCTTGCAGGAAAGGTGGGCGGCCCCGTTACCGTTGCGCGGCGCACTGGTCAGGCATTTGCCTCAGCCGAACTGCTACTCTGGTTTTTTATCAACGATATCGTAGTTCCCGGCTCCATGTACTGGAACATCGGCGTTGCCGGCGCCCGCGGCGCGCATGACGCTGAAAACGACGCCGAGGGTATAGAAATTATGAAACGCTATGCTGTCAATATGGAACGAGTGATGACTGCACTGGATAAGCATGGCCGACCTACAGAGGCTGCTGACCGAGATAAACTGTTTTTTCAACCGGGCAAAGCATAGACAACCAAGCTGTCGGGGGGCCT
>CAZOJA010000633.1:0-1636 GCA_964579955.1 uncultured Veillonellaceae bacterium
GTCTGCAGCCAGGCCAGCGCCTTTTGAATCGTCGGAGCATACAGGTGTTTTTCCTTGTCCCAGAGTTTCAGATAGCCGGCAATCACTTGTTCATTCCTCCCCTAAACCGATTTGGTTCCTGCCGATACTATTCGCGGACCGGCGCAAATTTCCTGCGCGGTTAGCGAAGTCCCCGCTGCACTTCCTGATGCCGGAAGCAGCTCGTCAGATGGTCGTTGACCAGGCCGACCGCCTGCATCAGCGAATAACAGATCGTCGGCCCGACAAAGGTAAAGCCGCGTTTCTTCAAATCCTTGCTCATTTGCTGCGCCTGCGGCGTCTCGGCCGGCACTTCCTGCAGCGTCCGCCAGTTGTTCTGGATCGGCCTGCCGTCGACAAACCGCCACAGGTAGGCGTCAAAACTGCCGAACTCCTCGCGCACTCGCAGGAACGCCCGCGCATTTTGCAGCGTGCCGTGCAATTTCAGCCGGTTGCGGATAATCCCCGGGTCCTGCAGCCAGCCGGCGACTTCCGCCTCGCCCCAAGTCGCCAGCACGTCCGGGTCGAAGCCCGCCATCACCTTTCTGTAATGCTCGCGTTTGCGCAGTACCGTAATCCAGCTGAGCCCCGCCTGCGCCCCTTCGAGGATCAAAAACTCGAACAACCGCTTGTCGTCATGTTCGGGCAGGCCCCATTCCTTGTCGTGATAGGCTTCATACAGGGCATCGCCCTTGCACCAGCCGCATCGTTCCATTTATCCCAGTCCTCCCTCTGTGCGGGCGATCGCCGCCGCTATTGCCGCTCCGCGCAGCGGCGCTTCATCGACCACCATGAATTCGACCTGTTCTGCCGGCCAGCCGCCGTGCTGCGCCAGCTCCCGGCGAATGACCCCGGCAAAACCGGGCATCTTTTCGTACAAGGAACCGTTGACGCCGATGCAGTGACGGCGGGTTTTCGCCGGATCGAGCCGCTGCAAAAATCCTGCATAACTGGCGGCAACCAGCGTGGCCGAGCGCTCGACGACCAGTTCCGCCACCGCCTTGATGAAGTGCCGCTCCGCCAGCGTGACGCCGTGGCCCGGACAGTGCGCCGACAGCCAGGCCCCGATCGCCGCCAGCGTTTCGGAGCTGTCGCCGACAAATACCGCCAAGTCCTGGCTGGATATCCCGTCGACCTCGGCAAACACCGGGCAGCGCTCGATAAACTGCATGCCGCACTGGCCGCGCCCCGCCCACAGGATGCGCCGGCAGAGTTCGCCCAGATAGCGTCCGGCCACCATTTTTTCCATGCGCTGCCGGCCCGGATATTCGCTGGCCGCATCCAGTTCGTTGTCAAAGACGCTGAACGGCAGCCGGTCAAAGCCGCCGGACTCGGCGTTGTAGGCCATCTCGCGGCTGCGGTCGCCGTGCCGGGGTTGCTTCTCGTAGTAACAGGTGTTTTGGCCGGTGCCGCAGACCGAGCCCATGTCGGCCAGCGGCTGCGCATAGGCGGCGGTCAACAGGGTCGCCACCGTATCGTTGAGCACCGCCACCGGACGCACGGCGGCAAGGTTTTGCCGCGCCAGCGCCGCCGCCAGTGTGGCGTTGATATCCTGGCCGGCAATGCCGGACACCTTGATTTCTTTGGTCCAGCCGATGAAGTCGGCCCGGCCGATCGC
>CAZOJA010000634.1:0-1632 GCA_964579955.1 uncultured Veillonellaceae bacterium
GCCACACGATCACCTCGCAGAAGTTTTCGTCAGGTTTCCGGCTGTTTCCTGCTAGGACTTCTTGTTGCTGCGCCGCTGGTAGTTGCGGCTGGCCATCTGCTTGCGGCTGTTCGCATCATAGGCGGCGTCGCACAGCTTCGCCTGGTCTAGTTCCAGCAGTGCCAGTTCCTCGGCCAGTTCGCGGCGCAGCGATGGTTCGGCGACCAACAACTGCCGGCTGATGCAGTCCATCTGCGCGTGCATCACCTGCCGCGCCCCGCCGAAATCCTGCCGGTCCGCCCGCCGCAGCGCCTCCTCGCGCGCCTCCGCCGTCCGGCACAGCTCCAGCTGCACGCGCACCATCGACTCCTCCGGAGAACCCAGCAGTTCGGCATCGCGGGTCGCCTCCAGCTTCAGGTCCAGTTTCAGCTGGGCCGAGTTCAGTCCGTCCCCGGCATCGTCGTAAGCCAGGGTGACGCAGCCGAGCGACGCTTCGCCGGCCGGCAGCGCCGCTACCTGCAGTTCCAGCACCACCAGCTTGCGGTCGCAGCTCACCAGGTCCGGCAGGCTGATGCTGAGCGTCCGGTCGCCAGTCGGCTGGTAGTTCCAGACCTTGCTGACCTGGACCGCGTCGCTGCATTCGACCGTCAGCCGCACGTTCTGGGCGACCACCGACAGCAGGTCCTGCAGTTCGCGGCGGAAGATCGCCGGGATGTTGTCAGGCGAGTCGATGAAATAGTAGTTGCCGCCGCTTTGTTCGGCCAGGGCAGTCAGCAGGTCCTCGTCAAAATCGTCGCCCACGCCGAGGGTGGTCACCGCCACGCCGCTTTCGCGCATGCCGGCGACTTTCTTGCACAGCCGCTCCGGTTCGACGATGCCGTGGTTGGCCAGCCCGTCGGTGAGCAACAGCACCCGGTTGACCTGGCCTTCCTTGAGATTCTTCTTCACTTCGCCGTAACCGGCCAATAGGCCGCCGCTGAGGTTGGTGCAGCCGCCGGGGAAGATGCGCGTCACCATCGCCTTGAACTCATCGCGCAGGGCGAGCGGCCGGGCCGGATAGAGCACCTCCACCGACTCGTCGAACACGGTGAGCGACGCGGTGTCGCTGGGGGCGAGATGCCCTGCCGCATACTGCACGGCCTGTTTGGTGTAGTGGAGCTTTTCGCCGGACATCGAGCCGCTGCGGTCGATGACAAAACCGAGGTTCAGCGGCAGGCGGCTTTCTTTGGGCTGGGCCTGTGCCGCCTCTATGTCGAGCAAGAGATACAGGACCTGTTTGCGGCTGGGCCGGATGTATTTCCGGTTCAGGGTGGCGGTCAGTCTGAGTGAGTTCATCGAACGCACCTCCTTTGTGATCTGCCTCCAGAATAGCAAACAGGACTGACAGCCTATTGTCAGTCCTGCGGGGTAGCTCCCATAATCAATCTTTTCCCTTAATCCAAATTCAGAATCATATTTAACGGCTATAGCATTCATTGTAAAAATAACAATACTTGCATCTAACATAACTATTGTAATTCCGACTCCAATTATCATTTTGATAAGCATCGTTTACTTTTTTTTCTGCTATTCTTACTCGATCTTTAATAACAGGAATGTAACTGTGGATGTTTCTTGCGTCGATATCTCTAGTGATTATCCTATTGGTCCTAG
>CAZOJA010000635.1:0-1631 GCA_964579955.1 uncultured Veillonellaceae bacterium
ATGTGCCTAATTCCTTCGTTCTGCCTATCCCGAAGATGGAACGTCAATCATGCTCCTACGCTGGGTCTATGCCCTAAAGGTGAAATTCAACTTGACTGCCCCGGCTCTCCATTTTCAATGTGCTGTTCCTACTTTGGTTCTCTTAGCGGTGTCAGGGTTTACGCAGATTGGACTCGGTTGCGGCAGACCGGCTGCTCTGCGTTCCTTTGTTTTAGGTGGGGCTTGCGTCTTCTACGCTGCGTCCTTCAAGGATTGCTTCATGTCGCCAATCAGTTTGTCGGCTTTGTAGTCGCTGCCTTTGGTCAGGATCGCATAAAGAACGCGGGTGAGTTTGCCGCATAGCGCGATGATCGATTGCATTTTATTTAGCGGGTTCACGGTTCGGCTTAGGTTTCGTTGGTGTATGGCCCGAAATTCGCCGTTCGTCGCTAAAATCGGAATCATGACCCGGAACAGTCCTTCCCGCAGCCGCCTTCGCCCTCGTTTGCTGATGGTTGTTTTGCCCTTGTGTTTGCCGGAACTGTTTTCTTTGAGGCTGAGTCCCGCCATTTTTAATATCTGGCGCGGGTCCCGGAACCGATAGATATCGCCGATTTCGCTAACGATGACGGCCGCCGAGACAAGTCCAACCCCTTTGATTGCCAAGAGCTTGTCTGCATGGGGCACTTTGTATAGTAGCTGTGCCATTAACCCTTCTAACGACTGCTTCTGTTCCAGAATGATCTCGTATTGCGCCAACAGGTTCATCAACGCGGCTGTGGCGGCTTCACTGCCGGTCGTGCGACCGATCGATGTAGCAGCAGCTTGTACCAGTTCGTTTGCTTTTTTCAGGCTGCTTCGTTTCAGGTTTTCCTGCCAAACAGACAGGACCCTTTCGGCACCGGCAGCTACGATTTTCGCCGGGGTTGGTAGATGTTTCAGCGTAGTGATTGCCGTTTTGGCGCTCCAGTCTTTGAAGACGCTGCTGAATTCGGGAAAACGAATGTCAAGCCAACGAATCACCTGGTTACTGATGCTGATGAGTTGTTCTTGCAACCGTTCCCGTTCGCAGACTGCTTCCCGCAGTTCCTGGTATAGGTCTGTCGGCAGATATACGTCCCGGAACCGGCCATCCTTGACCAACATGGCAATGGTCTTCGGATCTTTGTTATCGCTTTTGGTCTGGCTATTGTCATCGAGTTCTCGGCTGCATTTGACGTGGAACGGATTGACGATCCCCAGTTTATATCCTTTACCTTGCAGGTAATCGCCCAGCGTAAACCAGTAGTGTCCGGTCGGCTCAAAGCCGACAATGACTTCGGTTTTTTGTTTTTGCTGCATAATGTTTTGCATCCAGTACTCCAAGGCTTCATAACCCTGGGCAGTGTTGCTAAATCGCAGCAGTTTCGCCAGTTCGATTCCCCGCTGGTCAAAGGCTCTGGCATAGTGTGTTTCTTTACCGATGTCGATGCCTACAACCATTGTTTCATTTTTGATTTGCAGAATTCGCTCGTTTTGGGTAAACTTCATCTTGGGACGCCTCCTCAATATTTTGGTTTTGTGCCTTTCTTGCCGGAGTCAGCACATTGCCATTGTATTGCCGGGCGTCTCTTTTTTCAAAGTCTATTTTTACTCGCTACAGGAATGCTCCT
>CAZOJA010000636.1:0-1628 GCA_964579955.1 uncultured Veillonellaceae bacterium
GCGGCAGTGTTTTTATGGAGCACGCCTTTGGACGCAGCCTTATCGATCGTGCTTGCCGCCTTGGCAAGCAGGGTCGTGGCTTCTTCAGTTTTGCCGGCGGTAATCGTTTCTGCTGTTTTGCGGATAGCAGTTTTTACCGACGACTTAACGGAAAAGTTTTTGGCGCGCAGTTCAGCATCAGTTTTTACGCTACGGATCGAAGATTTGATTTGTGGCAAGGGATTCACCTCCTTGTGCAAAGGTTACACAGGTTACGGGGAAAATTTTAGCATGCCATCAAGGAAATTGCAAGGGAAAAGGGACTTTCTTTGCCGATAAATTGAATTATGTTTTCGTAGAGGGCGCTAATCGGCTTGTAGCAACAAGGTTTGTTTCCAACCGGACGCATTGACGGGATGGTTCTTTAACGGATACAATGATAGCAGAAACAGCAGCAAAACGAAAACGCGCTCTGACCGTTTCAGGCGCGTTTTTCTTTGCAACGGTGATCAAGGAATCAGGGCAGGGAGTGTGGAATCGTTGAAATTGGCTGAACTTCGTGTCGGCAATAGATTGGATAAACAGGAAGTGATCCTGTGGGTTCAGAAAAGTTCACAATCCGCCAACGGATCGTGGTTTGTGCGGGGGACGGTCGAAGATCCGAGCGGATCGTTGGGGTTTATCTGTTTTAACGCCGAATCGGTGGCGCGAATCAAAGAATTGACCGAGGCGGTACCGGCTATCGTCAGCGGGCAAATTCAGGCCGATCGTTACGGCGGCGAGGGAAAGCTGCAATTTTTAGCCGATTATATCGATTTGTTGCCGGCTGGCAAAGATGTGTCGCACTTATTGCCGGTCACGGCCAAGGACCTGGAAGTGTATAAAAAGAAATTTTTGAAACTGGTTGCCCAGATCAGTCGTCCTCCACTGCGCGAACTGCTCGGCGAAATTTTCAGCGGTTCCCGTTGGGAACAGTTCATTCGCAATCCGGCTGCCAAGCGGTTTCACCATGCCTATATCGGCGGCTTGCTTGAACATTCGGTCGATGTGGCTGAGATGGCGCTGGCGATTGCTGCAACCTTGCCGGCGGTCGACAGGGATATGATCATTGCCGGCGCATTGCTGCATGATATTGGCAAAACCGAAGAAATATCAGCCGACATTGGCTTTTCTTACACGGAAAACGGTCATATGGTCGGGCATATCACAGCCGGCGCGCTGATCATCGATGCGGCGGCCCGCAACGTCCAGTTCTTGTCGGAAGCTGAACGCAAGTCATTGTTGCATATCGTCCTGTCACACCATGGTAGCCGTGACAAGGGATCGCCGGTTGCTTGCGCGACGCGAGAGGCTGTGATCGTGCACTATGCCGATGAACTGAATGCAGTGTTGCAGCAGTATGTGGAAACTGGTGAAAAAGAAGGCGCCGGTTGGAGTTTCAACAAAATGATCGGTTCGATGATCCGGGTTTGACCAGCCTGCCCCAGTATGGTATCCTATAAATCCGAACAACAATGCCTGTAGATTTTGGCTGTGAGTAGGAAAGGCGATCGCGGCCGCACTTTGAGGCGGTCGAGGAAAGTCCGGGCTCCACAGGGCAGGGTGCTGGATAACGTCCAGCGAGGGCGACCTTAGGGCCAGTGCCACAG
>CAZOJA010000637.1:0-1628 GCA_964579955.1 uncultured Veillonellaceae bacterium
CCGCCGATCGTCACATATTCTTTCTTGCCCAGGCCAAACATCGACAGATACAACAGCCCGTTGGCGGCCAGCATCAGTGAGACCGCCAAAGCGGTCGCCTCCTGGATGCCTTTGGTATCGCCCATATAGATATAGGTCACGATCCGGGTCGTCAATACTTCGATATTGGCCGGCATACCGACAATGGACGGGGTGCCGAACGCCGAAGCTACGCCGATGAATACCAGGATGCCACCGGCCAGGATACTCGGATACATAAGCGGAATCGTCACATTCCATAGCGTCCGGAGCGGTGATGCCCCGGAAACGCGCGAAGCCTCTTCCAGCGTCGGATCCATCTTTTCCATGGCCCGAGAAATCGTGATAAAAGCAAACGGCGCATAGAAGAGTGTCAAACACCAGACCATGCCGGCCATCGAATAAATGTTGAACGGCGCTTCCGCCAGATGCAGATTCTCTACCAAAAACTTGTTGACGTAGCCGACCCGCGGGTTCAATAGCTGAATCCAGGCAATCGCACCGACGTAAGGCGGAATCATGTAGGTCGCCACAAACAAGGTTCGAAAGAATCCTTTCCAGGGCAAATCGGTGCGACCGATCAGCCAGGCAAGCGGAAACGAGATCACTACGGCCAGGACGGTAGAGTAAAGAGAGACTTTGAGCGTATTGCTCAGAGCGTTCCAGTTGACGACCTTGCTATAAACGGTTTCATAATGATGTATGTCCAGAGTTCCATTGATGATGAAACTCTTGTAGACCAGATAAAGCATGGGCAATACAACGAAGACCACTAAAGCGGCCACTGCCGTCAGAATCAACATCCATTTGGTGTCCCATTGGGGAAGCCATTTTTTTCCCACGAACAAACCCCCTGCATACTGGCATTATACGGAGGTGGAGCCGTTGCCCCACCTCCGTCTGCTTTGGGATAACGATGTCGGTTATTTCTTCTCCAATACCCGGGACCGGAACTGTTCCTTCACTTTTTCATTTTCTTTCGCCAGTTGATTCCAGTCAATCTTCAGCGCGGTCGGCATCAGCGTTTTCAGAGCAGGCGCTCCTTTGGGCGCGGCGACATCGTCACGCACCGAATGCATCCAACCCTTGACCACCATTTCCTGGCCTTCCTTCGACAGCCACCAGTCCGTCAGGGCCTTGGCGGCTTCCGGGTTCTGAGCGCTGGAGAAAATTGCGATCGGGCTAGGATTAATGATCGCACCGTCAGTCGGATAGGCGACCTTCACCGGTTCGCCCTTATCAGCCATCTTGAGGATATTCTCTTCCAGGATGATTACGACGTCATATTCGCCCTGGACCAGTTTGTTCTGCAATGCGGTATTGCCGGACTCCACTTTGACGCCATTCGCCTTCAGCTTGTCGAAATATTCCCAGCCGTATTTTTGCGCCAGCGCGCCAACTCCGACGTAAGCAGTCCCCGAAAGCAACGGATTGGCCATGGCGATGCGGTTCTTCCATTTCGGATCGGTCAATTCCTGCCAGGTTTTCGGAGCTTCTTCCGGCTTGACCTTTTTGGTGTTATAGGCCATTACGATGGCGTTGATCCGAACTCCGGTCCAATATCCTTCGGTATCTTTATTACCGGTAATATCTTTACGCATGGGCGAATC
>CAZOJA010000638.1:0-1627 GCA_964579955.1 uncultured Veillonellaceae bacterium
CGGTTTTACGGCAAAACCATAATAATTGTCTGCCCATATGCTTCGTGCTAAAATGGCATCAGCAATATAGACGCACAGGAGGAAGCAGAATGAAATATTATGTGGTAGACGCATTTGCCGAAAAAATCTTCGAGGGTAATCCTGCCGGCGTCTGCATCATGGAAAAATGGCTGCCAGACGATTTGATGCGCAAGATTGCCATGGAAAACAACCTTTCCGAAACAGCCTTTGCGGTTAAAGAAACGAACGGATACCGGCTGCGTTGGTTTACGCCCGGCGGAGAAGTCGATTTATGCGGACACGCTACGCTGGCAACAGCCTATGTAATTGCTAATTTTGTAGAATCTAACACAACTACAATCCATTTCCAAACTTTGAGCGGACAGCTCACTGTTACGAAAAAAGCAGAACTGTATGAAATGGATTTCCCTGCTTACACGCTAAAGCCGGTCCCAGTGACCGAGGCCATTGTCGAAGCATTGCACGCCCGCCCGCTGGAAGCCTTCATGGGCCGGGACTTGTTATGCGTAATGGCTGATGAAGATCAGGTATTCGGTGCAAAACCGGATCAGAGCAAATTGCTGGAACTCGATGGACTTTTGGTGCACATGTCTGCCAAAGGAACAGAGTACGATTGCGTGTCACGGACGTTTGCACCGAAATGCGGCGTGCCGGAAGACCCCGTATGCGGGTCCGGGCACTGCCATATCATCCCGTTCTGGGCCAACCGGTTGGGCAAAACCGCCCTGGTAGCCCGCCAGGCCTCGCCGCGCGGCGGCACTCTATATTGCGAAAACAAAGGAGACAGAGTCATTCTGGGTGGTTATGCAGCGTTGTACTCCGTTGGCGACATCAAGATATAAGCAAAAGGGTCCGCGAAGTCGCGGACCCTTTTGCTTTGATTAATTATTTGCGATTCTCCGCCAGAGAAAACACCGTCACGTGCTTGCGCAGCTTACCAACGACAGGCAGCACCAGTCCTGATGCCACGCCGATCTGGACCAGATTGCCGGGAATCGATGTCAGCGGCGCCAGCCAGTTGCCGTAAATCAGGCCTTCCGCAGCATAATAACCAACGACTTTGATCAGGCAAGCGACTGTCAAGGCCACGGCATAGGCCGCCAGGCTGCGGCGGTTCTCGCAGATCGCGCCGACGCTATAGCCCATCAGGCCGACGATGACCAGCGTAAACGGCGCCCACAACAGCCAGCCGCCGACTACATCAAACAAAGCCATGCCCAGGCCGCCCGCCAAAGCACCCAGCCGCCGTCCATAAAGAATCGCGATGATAAACAGTGGCACGTTGCCCAGATGAATCAACCCGCCATTGGCGGCAATCGGCAGCCGCACATTTACAAAGGACGTGAAGGCAAATACCAGCGCAATCCCCAGCGCTGCAGTGACAATTTGCCGGGTTGGACTAAAATTTTGCTGTTCCATAACCGTCACGCTTTCGCCAAGCGGTGGGCAGCATGGTAGGTCGGACCCACGTAGGAGTTGATTGGGAATCCATGCTGAATGGCCAAAGTCACAAAGTTTTTCGCTTTGGCGACAGCCTCCGGCACGCCGAGACCCTGGGCCAACCCGGCCGTAATCGCCGCAGCATAGGTGCAGCCGGCGCCATGCG
>CAZOJA010000639.1:0-1625 GCA_964579955.1 uncultured Veillonellaceae bacterium
GGCGCAAGAGATCTTCCAGCTGCACATTGCGTAGCTGGCTGACTGTCACCCGGCCGTCGATCAGCTCGAAGATGCCGGGTACCGTCTTGACCTCGCAGCCGAGCTCCTTGCACTGGCGCACGATCTGCCGCAGGATCACCCCGCCGGCCGACGGAATCGCCACGATGATCTGGTTCACCTGGTAGCGCTCCACCAGTTCCGGCAGCTGTGCCCGGTTGCCCAGGATCCGGAAGCCAAACAGCTGGCTGAAACTCTTGCTGGGGTCGTCGTCGACAAAACCGACCAGCGACTTGGAGTCCTGGTGTCGTTGCATCAGCTCGCGGGCGATCATCGCCCCGGCGTCGCCGGCGCCGACGATCAGCACCCGGGTCCGTCCCGGCGAAAAATAGCGGTTGCGCAGGTAATAGTAGACCCGCAGCACCAGACGGCTGGCCCCGACCAGCATAATGTTCAGCCCCCAGCTGATCAGCCAGACGCTGCGCGGCAGCGAGACCCCGCTAAAGGCCAGGGCGCCCCACAGCACGATCGTGCCCAGACTGACGGCGCTGACCACCACCAGCATTTCGTTGATGCTGGCGTAGCGCCATACCCGGTGGTACAGCCGGAACGCGTAAAAGATTCCCAGCCGCACGGCGATGATCAGCGGCAGATATTGCCAATACAGGGAAAACCAGTGCGGCGCGATATCGCCGTCGAACCGCAGCCAAAACGCCAGCAAAGGAACGATGGACACAATCAGCGCATCAACCGACACCAGCGCGGCGACCAGAATATAGCGCTTGACTTCCGCCTTAGATTTTGCCGTCATGTTCTCACCGTCCTTTATTTATTAACATAATTCTAATTCTAGAGACATCACGCCACGTTGTCATTATCCGCCATAGCTAATATTTAGCATTGATTTTATCTGTCTTGGATAAACATTTGATTTCTATCTTGATTGCATTCTGCATAGACAAAAAAAATCCTGCCGGATTGGGCAGGATTCATACAGAATTAACGTTTATTTAATTTACGAACGAAATCCGGCTTTCTTGCGGGAACCGGGCCACTGCCGCGGCAATCGCCATGGCAATCTGTTGTTGGCTGTCCGGGTCCGTCAACAGGCGGCGTTCCGCCGGGGTGGATAAAAATGCGGCTTCGACCAGCACAGCCGGACATTCGGTTTCTGTCAGCACGCTATATCGGGCCGGCTTGGCCCTGCGGTCCGCGGTGCCGAGCCGCCGTACCAGTTCGGCCTGGATCAGCCGGGCCAGCGTCAGGCCGTAGCGGCTGCCGGGAAAGTGGTAAACTTCCGTGCCGTGCGCCGCCGGGTCGTCGAAGCTGTTGGCGTGGATGCTGATGAACAGGTCGGCCCGCCAGCAGTTGGCCAGCTGGGCCCGCCATTTCAGCCCGGTCAGCGGACAGTCGCCGCTGCGGGTCATTAGGACGGCGTGACCGGCGGCCAGCAGCAGCTGGGACAGTTTCTCGCCGATCGCCAGCACCACGGCGGCCTCCGTCACTCCGTCCGCACAGGCGCCGGGTTCGCAGGCGCCGGAGTGACCGGGGTCGATTACGATCTTCATTCTTGCAGCGAGACAGATCGGAAGAGCGTCGTGTAGGGAAAGAGTGTGCCTCTATGTGTA
>CAZOJA010000640.1:0-1624 GCA_964579955.1 uncultured Veillonellaceae bacterium
CCTTTCGCCGGTTGGGTCAATTTGTGCCAGGGAAAGTTTTCAAAAGCCATCGGCCAGATTGGCGCCAGCCAGGAGGCAATAGCTGCCACCATCAACACAGCCAATCCCGCATATTCACGGGCAAAGAAATCGGTCATCCCGACTTTATGCAATTCAGGCCAGCTGAAATAAGGAATTGAGTACTTGCCGATCAACCAGAAAAAGCCGATCCAGATGATCGCGCCGGTAATCGCCCAATTGATGCCGATCATAATCGGCCCTTTGACCAAAGGATGTGTTTCTTCCATCCATTTTTGCTTAAACGGCCAGAAGTTAAAGATATAGGCCTGCCAGATCGCTACAATAAGCAACCAGCGAATGTACATATAACCGTACATTGGCGTATACCACTGCAAAATGCCGCGTGGGTCCATCGTCACGTACCAGAGTGCCATGAAAAACCCAAACGAGAGGAAAAATCCCAAAATACCGCGTAATGGTTGGGCCAAAGAGTTGGTCAGGCTGCGTTCTTCAAGCCATATTTTATCCAATTCTTCATAATGATGTTCAACTTCCGCCGGGACCGCCACAGGTTCATCATAAGTCTTGGTTGTCAAATTCGTCTCCTCCTTCCTTAGACCGCCAAAGTATCGCCGTTACCGAGATAGATGTCGCGTTTGGTCATATTGCGTTTTGTGCCGGTAACAACTGGCAGTTTTGCTGCAATCATCTTCTCCACAGCAATGAACCCGGTACAATGATTGGCGCCGATTTTTTGGATGCCATATTTATTCAGTGCCAGTATCAAGTCATCATACTGCGGGTCCCAGTCCTCGAAAGGAGAAATATGCAGCCCGCCCTGTACGGCATAAATTTTTTCGCCGCCCTTGATTTTTTTGCGGACGGTTTCCATATATGTAATAATTCCCATATGGCAACAACCAGTAACTAACACAAGTCCTTTGTCCTTGACATTAAATACAAACGCTTGTTCGCCGAAAACCCTGCAGATAATCGGCATGTCAAACGTCATCAATGCGGCGCCGGGAAACAACGGATTGACTTTACTTGAGTCCATGACATTGACTTTGCCGGTATGCGGGTAATCGTTTTTCACCTGCGCCTTGGGAAACGCTTTGCCTTTCAGCAAATCAAAACCTTCACTATAGAAGCCTTTGGGCACATATACTTCTTGGTTAGGGTTGTATTTCAGCGTTGCTTCCAGACCCCAGTAATGATCAAAATGCTCATGGCTGATAATCCAATAGTCGATTTGCTTTTTCGCCAGTTTTTCCGCTACGCCTTCTTCAATGAAGCGTTTCTCCATCCAGGCCGGATTCCAGCCGGTATCCAGTAAAATCCTCTTAGTACTGCCATCCATCAGGTCTGCTTCGATATAGGTGGCAAATCCACCGGCATTGTTGCCGTTGTAACCTGCAGCCACTCCGTTGGATGTCCAGGGAATCGTATACTGGTTGACCAGCAGTCCACCCGCCCCTTTCAAGTCGTTCAGCAAAACGTTGTTGTCATACCAACTCGTCTCCGAAATCACTTTCATTCGTAGTGCTTTGATTTCGCCAATATCGGTCTGGTTCAATTTTTCTGCCGGCATGACTTGTTTGTATAATGCCGTGGACGACAGTCC
>CAZOJA010000641.1:0-1622 GCA_964579955.1 uncultured Veillonellaceae bacterium
TGCTGCGACATGCTGGCCGGTACCAGTCGGTCCGCTTCGCCGTGAATGTACAGCACCGGTGTGGTCACCTGCTGTACGATCTTTATCGGCGAGGCATCGCCAAAAGTGAACTGCGACCGCAAGTAGGCCACTGCATTGGCGTAGGGTAACAGGATCTGTGGTGGGATATTGCCGGGCAACTGCAGCCGTTGGTTCATCTGATCGGTCAGCAAAGCCTCGAAGTCAGCATAAGAACTGTCGGCAATATAAAACGCAACCCGCTTGTTGGATTCGTTCAAGCCAGCGTGCAACAGGGCGGTCGCAGCACCCATCGAAATGCCGTGCATGCCGATCGTTCCAGTGGGGTAGCGATTGCGCAACCAATCCACCCACTGGTCGACATCATATTTTTCATAGACGCCCCAGGTGACCGACTCTCCGCCGCTTTCACCGTGGGCCCGTGAATCGACCAGCAGCAGGTTGTATCCGGCGTTCAGATAGATATTTAAATAACTCAGCCCGGCCAGGCGGCTTTCCGTGAATCCATGCAGGAAAATCAGGGTTTTATCGGTGGCCTGTGGGTTGGGAATGAAAGTGCCGATCAGTGAATAGCCGAAGCGGGAGGGCATGCTGATGTCCTGCCAGTTGCGCGTAGTTTTGCCATTTTCGAGAATTTGTTGCCAGCGACCGGTGTTGTTGGCATGTAACCGAGAGTTGCGGACGCACATTTCGTTATAAATGATGTTGCCCATATAAAAACCGGCCCCGTTGACCGCAAGCACTACGACAAACAGGCTGAAAAACAGCAGACGGCGCCAGAATTTTTTGCCGGTAAACAATTTTCTGATAGCCATGAACTCCTCGCACCAACCAATAATTCAGCGGTAGTTGGTACTATTCATTTTATCAAAAAATCATTCTTGCCGCGACAATCTTTATTCCGCCTGCAGGGCCAATACTGTTTTGACAATCAGCTCCACGCCAGTGGACAGGACCGATTCGTCAAAATCAAATTTGTCATTGTGATGTCCGGCTGACAGATTGGCGCCCAGCATGAAATAGGTGCCGAGGCCGCCATTTTCCTGCACCACCGTCATCAGGTGCGAGAAGTCTTCGGTGGCGCCAAACCCGATGTAGTCACGAATGTCGTTGAAAGAGCCCATTTCAATGGCGACTTTTTTTAGTACGTCGCGAGTGGCGGGGCTGCTTTCGCCGCTCTTGGTACCGCCGACCAGTTCAATATGGTAATCGACGCCGTAAGTCAGAGCGGAACCTTCAATAATCCGGCGGGCTTCACCGGCCATAAATTCGTCGATCTCGCTAGTCTCACCACGGGTTTCCATCTTGAATACCGCACGGGCAGGAATGACATTGCGGCCTTCGCCGGCTACCAATGTGCCAACGGTGATGCGGGTGGCGCCTTGGCCGTGGCGGGCGATTGCGTGTAGATTGAGCGACGCGGAAGCGGCTGCCAGCAGGGCGTTTTTGCCTTCCTGCGGCGCTGCCCCGGCATGGGCCGGTTTGCCGGTGTAAGTGACATCCATTTTGGTGGTGGCGAGGAATTTGCCGGTGCTGCAGATCAGCTGGCCGGTTTTGGTGGCCTGAAAGCCGATATGTACACCGAGAATATGATCGACTCCGTC
>CAZOJA010000642.1:0-1621 GCA_964579955.1 uncultured Veillonellaceae bacterium
GGCAATGCTTCCTGCAACTGCCTGACCATCGCGGGAATGCCGATTCCGGCGGCGGAAAAATCGGGCAGGGCCGACCTTAGCTCGTCGGGGTCCATATTGAGATTGCGCAGCTGGATCATGTCTACGCCGGTATCCTGCAAAAATTCGCGCCAGGCGGCGATTTCGGCCGGTGAGTCGTTCACACCGGGAAACAATAGCATATTGACCGACACATGGCGCTGCTTTTGCTTGGCATAACGAATCGAGGCGCGAACCTCGTCCAGCGAATAGGCGGAGCGGTAATAGGCCTGATGGATCTCTTCCCGGGCGCTGATCAGGCTGACCCGCAGGCTGTCGATGCCGGCGTCGACGATCTGCCGGATTCCCTCGGTATAGCCGGCATTGGTGTTGATGTTGAGGATGCCGCGATCGGTCTTTTGCCGAACCTGCTCGATCGCCGCCGCAATCGTGTCCGCCGCCAGCGACGGTTCGCCTTCGCAGCCCTGGCCGAAGCTGATGATCGGCTCCGGCGCGCTGGCAAGGTGATAAACGGCCACTGCTGCCACTTCCGCCACCGTTGGCCGGAAACTGATCCGGCTCTGCGGCGCGGCGCAGCATTCCGAGGGCTGCAAGGAGATGCAGCCTAGACAGTTTGCATTGCAGACCGGCGAGGTGGGAATCCCCGCTTCCCAGCGCTGGTAAAACAGATTCTGGGCCGTGCAGCAGTGCCATTCGGTGGAGCAGTGCGCCAGATGATCGACCAGTCTGTTGTCCGGCAGCGCCTTGCGGACCGTGGCGATCCGGCGTCGCAAATCTTTGCCGTTGTATCGCGCCGGGTCCCATTTGTCGTTCTGATCGCTGCGCATGGCCGCCACCCAGATCCGGCCCCGGCTCCAGGCTACGGCGGCATAGCCGAACAACGGCAGCATCGGTGCGCCGGCCTGCTTCTGATAAGCCGGCAGCAACAACCGGGTGTAGCCGACCGGCAAGGTCGCCGCCACGGCGAATTTATTGCGGCCCAGGGTTCGGATCGTTCCCTGCCTTGCGCCGACGGCGCTGCGACCCGGCAGGAACATCAGCTCGCTGCCCTCCGGCAGCGGAATCAGGTCCGCGGTGTCGCAGGCGCGCTTTGTCCCGCCACTTTCGCCAACCGCGCCCCACTCCGGCGCATCGAAGATTTCACCCCGTTCATCGGCATACAGTCCTGTCAGCATCTTCATTCTCCCTGTCGGTTGAACCGGTTCATCGCTGCGCTCGTTCCCTCGGCCAGGATCGCCTCCACGGCATCGGCGGCCAGGCCGATCGTCTGGCTGATGATCGGCTGTTCCTCCGGACTGAACCGGCCCAGCACGTAATCCGCCGTATCCCATTCGGCCGGCGGCCGGCCGATGCCGAACTTCACCCGGACAAACGCATCGGTTCCCAGTTGGACGATCATCGACTGAATCCCTTTGTGTCCGCCGGCGCCGCCGCGTTCACGGATGCGCAGACGCCCCGCCGGCAGGTCGAGATCATCGTGGATCGCAATGATGTCCTGGGGGTCGACCTTGTAAAACTTGGCGGCTTCGCGCACCGCCTCGCCGCTGAGGTTCATAAAGGTCTGCGGTTTGACAAGCAGCACCGGGCCGCCGGCCCGGTGCTC
>CAZOJA010000643.1:0-1621 GCA_964579955.1 uncultured Veillonellaceae bacterium
CTGTCTTCCACCGCCTGCTGCAGGCTGGATTTTAGGAAATGATGCAGCATCAACACGGTGCGTGGGGAAAGTTTCTCCAGTTTTGCGGTGAGAAACTGCCGCAGGCTTTGCGTCGTGAGGTCGCGCAGCCGGGTTCGGCCGATATCGGATTCCTCGATGTGCTTTTCAATCAGCATAGTATAGTTTGATAGGGTTCCTTCCGCCACGTTGGCCTTAACGACATTTTTCAGCCAGTATTTGATCCAGGTTGCCAACGTATCGTTTTTGGTGATGTTGTGTTGGCCCGCCGCCCTGGCGGCGGCTTCGGCCTCGTCGTAGGTGGCGCCGTAAAAGAACTTTGCCTTGCCATCCACCATGCGTTTGACTTGATAGCGGCCATCGGGTCGCGGTTTAGGTTTTTTTGCCATGAAGTGCCTCCTCTGCTCTCCCTACAGGCGGATGCTATCGGTCGGCTCCGATTCTGCTCCGCATCTGTGAGAGAGCCACTTCAGCCAGGTTTTTTCTTGCGAAAATAGGATGCACCGCCCTGGCTGTTCTTCTCCGATGCATCCTTGCGGGGGAACAAGCTGGCTGCAGCCTCGATTCGCGCCGTGAGCTCCGCGACAAGCTCCGGCCGCATGGATTCCATAGCCAGCAGGACCGACTCGTATTTTTTGGCCAGAGCCTCCAGCCCATCCGTGGCAGGGGGCTCTTTTTTCGTGCTTAATTCCTCGATGGAAACACCGAGGAAGCTGGCGATCTTGTCCGCCATTTTCAGAGTAGGCGTCTTTTTCCCGTTCAGCAGATAGCTCACATAGGTTTCCGATATGCCAACGGCCGCCGCCAAGGCGCGGGAAGAAACCTTTTTTTGCTTCATTATCGATTTCATGTTTTCACCGAACATCTTCACCTTCTCCTTTGTAATTATAGTAGCTCAGCTCTATTATAAACCTATGGTTTAGTTTTTTACAAGCAATTGTGAGTAAATAAATCAAAATATAACCAAGTTCGGTTTCTTGTCCAATTTTGCTTAACTAACAGGTAATTTTGGTCAAAATGGCAGTTTTACTTCAAAATGGTCCGCGTGCTAGTATAAACGCGTTGCAAGTTTTTGGAGGTGAATGTATGAACAATCGGATCGACTACTGGCGGGTGAAGCGGGGGCTGACTTATCGCCATATCGCTGAAACCGCCGGCACTTCGGCGCAATACGTGTCCATGCTGGCCAAGGGGCAGCGGCGCAATCCCGGACTGACGACCATGCATAAGATATCATCGGCCCTCGGCAAAAAAATCGAACAGGTTTTTATGATTGGAGATGATCGCAAATGAATATGGAAATCCTGATTAGCGTGAACAAGGCGGCGAACGTGCTGGGCGTGCATCCGAACACCGTGCGCAGCATGGCGAAACAAGGGATTTTGCCGGCGAAGAAATTCGGCCGGCAGTGGCGGATACACCGGGACCGTTTCGAGAAATGGGTCGAGAAGGCCTATAAATAATCAGGGTTTGTCACATTAAACATCGGCTGGATTCGAGGTGGGGGAACATGCGAGCGCGTAATATCAAACCGGGATTCTTCAAGAACGATACTTTGGCCGAGCTGGATTTTGCAGGACGCCTTTTGTTCATCGGCCTGTGG
>CAZOJA010000644.1:0-1617 GCA_964579955.1 uncultured Veillonellaceae bacterium
GCTGCGCTCATCAATCCGGCTTGTCCCGCTTTATCGGTCAAAAACACATAGCCATAATCGAGCGCCCTGGGCAAATCCTTGCGGGGCTGCAGTCGTCTGTCAACACGCAGGATTCTCCCAACGATCTGCACGCCAAAATCTTCATCTCGGCTCGGTCTGAAGGATACCAGTGTGAATGCTCTTGGCGCGTCAAAGCCGATTGCGGCTGCCATTTTGAAAATCAAAACCTCTACGCTCTCATCGGCTGCAATCGCATGAAAATATGGGTCCGGCTCCTTTGCCGTGTGTATGCGGATCACGCCGCTATCGCCTTCGGCTTGAAACCCCATCTCCTGCAGCCACTTACTGGCTTGCTCCGCCGAAGATAAGGCTTTTGCATCGTCCTCGGATTCGACCTGAACTAAAAGCAATGGCACAACCGTTGATCCGCTGGCGGCCAGCAATTCCTTTAGCTTTCGATGAATCGCCACGCCTTGCCGCAGCGCTGTTCGCTTAAAATCGATTAGTCCTTCCATGTCGGCAGCCGCTCTGAAAACGGCAACCTTCACACCCTCTTTGATCAGCCTGGCCTCGGCTGCCTGGTGGCGCGAGATGGTAATTCGCCGCAGGTTTTGGATTCCCGTTGATTCGCAAAATGCCGCGACGTCCTTGTCTTTCGGCGTGGCCGTTGCAAGAATCGTGATTTCCGGTCGCAATACATCCTTGTAAAAAGCAAAGGCTTGGGTCTGCCCTCTGAAGCTGTGGTGAGCTTCATCGATCACAGTGCCAATCACAAACCCCTTCGCCCTCGCTGCGCCAACCAGCGCATCCACCGAAGGCAATTCCTCAGTGCTTGTTCGCGCTTTTCGGCTGGCTTCATTGGCCACGGCAACGCTGGCCCAGGTGGTCACGTAAACGTCGCCGGATTGGATGTCGCCGGGATTTCGATCGAGCGCCGGGTTCTTTATTCGCAGTGCATTGAATTCCGACCGAATGACACGCGCCGATTGGTCAATCAATCCGGCAAACGGCGCAAACCAAAACCAGAGAATTTTCGGCATAGCTATCCGGCTGTTTGGCAAGCTCAATTTTTCTACCACATGTCCTGCCATCAAAGTCTTGCCGGTTCCGGTCGGCGCTTCAAACAGCACCGCACCCATATCGCCAACAATCAGGCGGCGGCTTTTTTCGAAGTTCGCGGTTCCCTTGACCGCTTCCAGGTCCTGCAGGCAGCGAGAGAGAATGGCTGCCGCGTTGTCAACAGCATCCTGTTGAAATGGTTTCAGAACGGTTCCCTGGGTTGTTATCGCCGTCACGACCGCACCGCCTTCCCAAACCGGAGCATCAAATATTCGGGAATCCTTTCAACTCGGACCGTCTCGCCTTTAATTACCTGGCGGACCAATCCAGGCTGCCAAGTGTACACCACGGTCGGTTGGGCTGGGTCGACAAACCCATCGGCCAATTTGCTTTTTGCGTCTTCATTGAAAACCGGAATGTAGAGGATGTCTGGGCCTTCCCCGCCTTTGATCGCCTGGATTGGCGCTTGGTCATTAAACGCCTGGACCGCTCCTGCATGGATCAGCTGCAAAGCCAGCCAAACCTGATCATGGCGCAAATCAAAGGCCAGACTTTCCT
>CAZOJA010000645.1:0-1616 GCA_964579955.1 uncultured Veillonellaceae bacterium
TGCGGAAGATGCGGGCGATCTCGTTCAGCTGATACTTGCGGGTCTCCAGAAACTGCGCCTGCTCCGGCGGGATGCCGATGGGCTGGAACTTCATGCCTTCCTCCAGCACTGCGACCCGGTGGGCGTTGCCGCTGCCCTGGTACACCGCGTTCCAGCTTTCCCGGATTTTCCCCGGGTCTTTGACTACGCCCGGATGTTCGAGGACTCCGCCGGGGCTAGCCCCGTTGGCAAAGAATTTCGCGCCGTACTCCTCGGTGGCTATCGCCATGCCGATGGCGTTCTTGGCCATGGCAATCGGCGAGTAGCCGACAAGGCCGTCAAAGCCGAGTCCCGGAATGTGGAGGACCTCCGTATCCGGGAGGAAATATGTCCGACCGTCCTTTTCGTACTGGTAGAACAGGATGCCCTGGTCGGTGCGGCTGACCAGCATCTTGCTCGGCAGAAGCGGATACAGGCCGAGGACTCTGCCCCGCCCATCCCGGATGATCTGCGCATAGGCGTTGCCCCATAACAAAAGATGACCCATCAGCGTTTCGCGAAACACGAATGAAGTCATCTCCGGGTTGGGTTCGCTATGAAGGAGATAGTACAGGGGGTGATCCTGGGCTTTTTCCTTGCCACCGGGACTGTACCGGTACGTGTGAAGCGGCAGAGAAGCGATGGTTTCGGCCAGGATCCGAACACAGGCATAGACAGCCGTGGTTTGCAGCGCCGTTTTCTCATTGACCGATTTGCCGCTGGAGCTTATGCCGAAGAAAAAGCTGTATGGACTGCTCCAGAAGCTGTTTTGGGGACTGGCCCGCGAAGGGAAAAGTCTCGATAGGAAGGGTATTTTCATGACTCACCTCCTGAAAATGGGCGCAAAAAAAGCACCTGCGGGTGCAGATGCTTAAAGCGTTGGCAACTTATATCAACTTCGTGTAATCCTGCGCGCTGTAGAAAAAGCGCATAACGCTTACTGTTTGGGAGGCTTCATCCACTTTGTACACCAGCACGTAGTTCTTGATGACCGCTTTCCGGTAACCATCTTTCCCTAACCGTTCATCCAGGCATCCTGCATACATCAGCGGATTGCTTTTCAGAAAATTGTAGCAGGTTGTCACTTCGTCAAGAAAATCTCCGGCCGCTTTGGGGTTAGACAATTTTACGGCAATGTACGAAATGATATGGTCCAAATCCTGATGCGCAAGTTCCGTGACGAGGAGCTTATACATTGTACTTTTCTCTTAGGCTGCGTAAAGACGCCTCTCCATCAAGCACTTTCCCTTCCGACAGCTGTTTCTCCGCTTCGGCAAGTTTTTTGTAGACGTCCAGCATAAACATCTGTTCTTCATAGGTTTTCATACTCATAATCACCATATCGCCATAACCATTCTTGGTAATGAAAACAGGCTCATTGGTTGCATGGCACTTTTGAGAAATTTCACTGGTATTTTTCAAATCTCGAATGGGAATAATTTGCGGCATAATTATCAGCCCTCCTTTGCGGCTTTATTGTACCACAATTATGCCCCGCTCTCAATCTGCCCTGAAGTTCATCCCTGTTCTCGCCTGTCAAAATGTTTTCATCCCAAAGGGTCACCCGTATCGCTCGCTATTGCACGGATTAAGCGTTT
>CAZOJA010000646.1:0-1615 GCA_964579955.1 uncultured Veillonellaceae bacterium
TCTGCCGCATCGCCTTCCGTCACGTCAAAATCACCGCCCCAGATCGGAGCAAAATACCGTTCGTTCACTTTGATCTGTTTGCCGACTACCACGCCGCGGCTAATCTGCGTGCGCTCTTTTTCGGCCCTTTCCGCCAAGGCGACAGCAATGGAAGAACCAAGCTCGCGAATATAGTCCATCATTCCCACCTCACCAGTTCAAGTTTTTGCCGGGGCGCAGGGCTGTCACCGGACAGGCTGATCGTACTTGATTCGAGGTACCACTCTTTGCCTAAGAAATCGATTCGCTCGAGATAATCGTCGATGTGGGCGTCATAGCATTCCACCAGGCAACTAATCTGCGTCTTGCCGTTTAACCAGACCAATCCGTCGGCATAGCGTTTTAATGTTGCAGCATCAGTTGCCGGAATGGTGCTCGGTGTCGTTGGTGTGCTTGGCATCGTCACCGTTACGGTTTCGATCCTTCGCTTTCTTGACTGGCTGAGAGTGTACGGCGAAGACTTGCCACCTGGCCGGCCTTCAGTAATGCTGGACTGCGTCGAGGTGAGTTTTTCGCTGGCAGCCCCGTTTTCATCCCGGGTAACGGCATAGACTTTTTCCTGAGTTCCATAAAAGTTCAGGCCGAGCGGGTAGTGGTCGGTGACGGTCCGGCTCTCAAGTTCGCCGCCGCGAAAGCTGAGCACAACTTCTTGGCCCAGATACGGCGCATTATCCCAGTACCCATAAGAAAAGGTATGCCGGGTTTCGCGGCTCGCCGAACTGCCGGTCTTGCTGTAGACGCTGACGGTCTTGCTAAGGACATAGTTGTCCGGGCTATAGCCATAGGAAGTAATCGTCTGCGACTCGCCGTCCTCTACCACCGCCTTGACGCAGAGACCATTGACGTAGGTTACGGAGGAGCCGCTAAAGCTCCAGGTCCCGGCCACGGTTTCTTCCCAGGAATCGACCTCCTCCTGCGTCGCGCGTACCACCGAAGGAGACTCGATCAGTCCGCCGGTTTCCGGATCCCGTTTTTCCGGCTCTTTGGCCATCAGCGTCGTGATCTTTTCGCTGTTGATGGTCGGCATGCCATATTTTTCGAGGCGGTAGACACTGGTCTCCTTGCCGCGCTGGATCACATGCAGCGTCGCGCCGCGCAGAAAAACATTGACGGACTGCTGCGGTATGCTGGAGGTCCAGCTAAATAGCGAACTGATGCAGTCCATCAGGACCGTGGTTTCGCCGAGCGGGTTCACGCTTAGATCATCGATCGCGATGTGCAGCGATTTGCCGAGCTGCGCCGCCGCCGAATTCATAATTTCGCTGGCGCGCCGCAAGTTCGTCGCGCCTTGCGCGGAGGAAAAGCTGATGTACTGTTTCAGCATCTCACTTACGCCATAACCGCCAGTCAGCGAAAACTCAGCGCCGGTTTGCGAGTGCTGGCGGATTGTGCAGGACCAGTACCAGCCATATAGAGTGCCTTCGTATTCAGTGCCCAGCGCAACCGGCTGCAGCGTAACCAAGTTGTAGCTGTCTGACAGCACGCGGGCCCGCAGCGAAATGGAAAAACTGCGAAAATCAGCCATCGCCGCTTTTCTGCGCCGGTTGGTATCAAACGCCGCGAAGAAACTTCCAGC
>CAZOJA010000647.1:0-1614 GCA_964579955.1 uncultured Veillonellaceae bacterium
TCAATCTGCCACCAGACAATAACCCAGACAAGCAATAACAATACCGTGCAAAACAACAAGATGGCTTTATCCGGCAGCACCCATTTTTTTATCAATCGGCCCAGCTGATTCATGCTCCTGCACCATCTCCATGCCATTTTGTAACGGTATTGTTCTCATTCTAACATTCCACGCACTACTTTCCAATATATATTATTGCATACTATGGAAAACCCGTGCAGCTACTATCACTGCACGGGTTTTCCATTTCTACCAATATGTCAGGCTGCAAGACAAATCAGCAATTGAGGTCTTCCGGCACTTCCGAGCTATCAACCGTGGAACTGACCAGTTTGGCAATGACCAGGTCACCGGATACGTTTAAAGTCGTCCGGCACATATCAAGGAACCGGTCAACCCCCAGAATCAATCCCATTCCTTCAACCGGAATCCCAACCTGCACACACAGGATGGCGATCAGGGGCAATGAGCCGCCCGGTACACCGGCAGTACCAACCCCGGCCAATACTGACATCAGGACGACAACCAGTTGGCTCTCAAGACTCAGGTTCAGTCCATAAACCTGAGCCAGGAACAAAACAACAACCCCTTCAAACAAAGCAGTCCCGTTTTGATTAGCCGAAGCGCCGCAAGTCAGAACGAATCGGGAAATTTGCGGCGGCAACTTCAGAACTTTTTCGGCCGTTTCCAAAGCTATTGGTAATGTGGCATTGGAAGAAGCAGTGGAAAATGCGTAAATATAAACTTCTTTACACTGTTTGAAAAATGCCCAAGGATTGGTTTTTGCGAAAATTTTCAAGCAGGAGGCATACACGACGAACTGCTGAAGTGCCAGGCCAAGAACAACCACCAGGGCAAAGTAGGCCACGTTGGCCAGGAAGCCTGCCCCCATCCGATAGGTCGTGTTAAACACAATGCCAAATATACCATAAGGAGCAAGTTTCATCGCCCAGTTTACGATATTCAGCGAAGCATTGAATATTGCATCAAGCACTTTGATTATCGGATGGTCATCATCCTGTGTATACAAGCTCAATGCATAACCGAACATCAGGGCGAAAATCATCAGCGCAATGATTTCGCCGCCAAAGGCGCGCGCCGCGGAATCAACCGGGTTTGTCGGAATCAAATTAATAATATACTGATACCAGGGGATAGATTTCGCTGCCTCAACATTCTTGCTGATCGACAATACACCCTGGTTTGCTTTGAGCGCTTCTTTATCAAAGGTCACTCCAGCACCTGGTTGCAGAATGTGAGTCAAACTAATTGCGATGACTACAGCCATCAAGCTGAGAATAATGGTGAAAAACATCGATTTTTTGGCAACTTTCCCCAAGCCGCGTCCTTTACCCAGTTCAAAAACACCAAGCATCAAGGCGGAAACCAATAGTGGGACAACAACCATAAAAATCATTCTTAAGAAAATTGCGCCTGCCAGTGTACATAAATCGGTAACGGCTTTCATGAACGGGAAGCTCTTTTGCGGTAGGAAATAATAACCGAGTAACCCAATCGCAACCCCTAAAACAAACCCGATCAGTAGCTTTGTTGACTGCTTCACCAATAATTCCTCCTACTATTCATCAATCTATGACCCTACATCAGTGTGAC
>CAZOJA010000648.1:0-1612 GCA_964579955.1 uncultured Veillonellaceae bacterium
GCTGCCTGCCCGTAATGGCCTGTGGCCCAGTCATGTTTGATCTCCGCTGCCAGAACGGTATCGCTATGCTCGATATGACGAATCAGATCCGGCCACCGAAAGAGGGGAAGCTCTTCGCCGACAATTTCACGAAGCTGCGCGTGGGTTTCGTTGAGAAGCCGGTGCGTCGGCGCCGCATATACCACCTTCTTGCCCATTCGGACTTGGTCGATCATTGCTGCGATCATGGAGAAGGTTTTGCCGGCGCCGCAGTCGGCGCGAATCACGCAGATGCTCTTGCCCGATTCGATGGCGGCCTCATAAAACAGCGGCATTTGCGCCCGTGCCTCCTCAATTGAAATCGTGTTCGGTACAGTAAGTTGACGCACTTGCCCCCGGACAAATTTCAACGACAATATGGATCGATGCTGCGGCATCCGGATGAAAGCACAGTCGGATTTGAACCGGCAGATGCTGTTCACGCAATGCTGTGGGAAATAACTGCCGGAAACCGCCATCTGCCGGTACTGTCCAATTCTTTTCTCCGATCGGTATTCGCAAGCCTGCAGCGCCGCTTCCATCACACGGTCTCCGCCGCGCAGATTGACGAAAGTCGTGGCAAGATGGAAAAACTCACCGTGCGAAAGAGGATTACCGGGGTCGGCATTACTGACAAGCTGCCGGACCAGTCTGCACTGCATCAGCTGGTCGCCAACCTTGTCCCACCGTTCCAGCCGTTCCCGATTTCTCTGCCGGTCATCGCTCGTAGACTGTGTCGGCAATGCCTCGCGAACTCTTTTTGCGTTGTTTCCGCCAACAAAGTCCGCAACCGAACAATCGAAGAGGAAGAAATCGCCTCGGTAGCCGCCCCCCTCTTCATCCGGATTGTCTTCTTCGAGGTTCGCCGTCGCGGCATTTAACGGTGATTTTGTGGGAGCCTCTATATTATTTCTATTAGAGCCTCCCACAGATTCACCACATTTATCCGAGGCGGCTGCGTTGCGGTGCAGGTGAAGCCTGCCGTTACGTAACCGCAGACCGTACTTTGCGGCGAAGCGCTTCATCTTGTCAGTAAAGTGGGCCTTGTCTTCGGCTTGTTGAGCTTGCCAGGCCAACGCGAGCGCTTCAACAGCAATACTATTGCCTGGTCGCAACAATTCATGTTGGACAGGGCCAGTTTTTACGCCGTAAAAGTGCCGCGCTGCGTCTTTACAGTTTTGGTCTGCAACCGGAAACAGATCAAGGAAGAACCGCATGATGATCTGGCGCTCCCGTTCGTTGGTCACGGGATCCTTCAAACAGAATAAAATTCTAAATTTCGGGACCGCTTCCGTATGGGACGGCGTGCAATATGCCCCAAATGCGCTCAGGTCCATCTCGGCCACTTGGGTCAGCACAGTATCAAGAGAAACGATTTCACTAGCCTTGTTGTCGAAGTCAAGGGCAAATACTTGCTGGCTCGTAAAACACTCATTGCACTTAGCAACGCTTCCATCCTGCCGTGGCGTACCCAGCAGCGCCGGAGTAAACGGTCGCCCTTCCTCCGTTACAAGGCGAAGGAGTTCCGGCAACGTCACTTCGACTCTTGCTGCTTCTGCCGAAAGGTTGGCAACAACGGCTCCCACTTCGCCGC
>CAZOJA010000649.1:0-1610 GCA_964579955.1 uncultured Veillonellaceae bacterium
GGCTGGTTTACATCTGGGCCGTCAACGACAACCGGATTGTCGAAACCAGCCTGGGCTACTACATCAATCCCTTGGTCAACGTGCTGATTGGCGTACTGCTGCTGAAAGAAAAACTGTCGCATCAACAATACTTCGCTGTCTTTTTAGCGGCCTGTGGCGTATCAAACCTTGTACTTCACTTTGGCAGCTTCCCTTGGGTCGCCTTGTCGCTTGCCCTCAGTTTTTCACTGTACGGGTTATGCAAGAAAAAATTGGGGCTCGGCGCAACGACCGGCATCATTCTGGAAACCGGCCTGTTAGCCCCGCTGACGCTGCTGTATCTGACCTGGCTGCATTTTTCCGGCAACAGCGTATTCGGCCCGGCCATGCCTTTTGAAACAAGCCTGCTGGTTGGCGCCGGAATCGTAACCGCGCTACCGCTGGTACTATTCGCTAATGCCGCCAATCAACTCCCGTTGTCTATGCTAGGGTTTATTCAGTACCTGTCGCCGACCATCGCTTTGCTTAGCGGCGTATTCCTGTACCACGAACCATTCACCACGGCGCACGCCGTTTCGTTCGGCCTGATCTGGCTGGCGCTGCTGGTGTATTCACGCAAATGAGGCCAAATTTATTCTGCTCCAACAAAGGGATTATTACTTAAAACCCCGAATACAAATGGCAAATCACTCTTCATTAAACAATTGATAGGGGAGGTTGACCATGAAAAATCTGCGTAACCGAATACTGCTGGTGCTCTGTCTTTGCCTGACCTTGCTGGCTGTCACCGCAGTGGCTTCCGCTGCCGGCTACTCGGCCGACATCGTGACCACTGACAAAAAAGGCTCCACTCAGTCAAAAATTTGGGTGTCCTATTCGCTTTGGGCGCAACGGATGGAATCGCCGGCTCATCCCAGCATGATCATCATTGTTCGGATGGATAAAAAACTCATCTGGAATATCGACACTAAAGAGAAAATGTATATGGAAATGGCGATGCGACCCGGCATGGGCGCCAATACCATTGCCAGCGGCGAAAAGTCTCCGTCGGAAGTGGAACGCACCTACCTGCTTACCGAAATGGTCGAAGGCCACATGGCCGACAAATACCGAATCACGCATGTGATGGGCAATGACCGCAACACTCATTTCATCTGGCTATTAAAAGACAACAACCTGTTCCCGATTAAAACCGAGTCCAAAGATACGGTCACGGTGTTCAAAAACTTGGTGTTCGAAGAACCTGCCGCTGCAATGTTCGAAGTGCCGGCCGGTTATCAGAAAATGAATATGCCGTTCATGAATTAACCTTGCTCTGAGAATGGAGACGAAAGCAGGTGCTGCCATGAATATCGCCCGTCGATTCTGCAGCCTGACGTTGCTTGCAGTCTGTCTGGGCTTTTCTGTTGTAGCTCACGCCGATTCCTGGCTACCGCCCAAACCATCGGTCACTTACGAATCTGCAGCCAAGGACGCCCGATTCACCGTGACCACCAAGGCCAGTCCGGACAGCCTCGCGTCCTCAAGCGGGGCGATGTCTGTCAGCAAAAATGCCGATGACAACGTCAGTTGGATCGAAGTCTGGCGCGGCCCCCTGCAAAACCAGCTCTCACCGGTTACAGCGCTGGTTG
>CAZOJA010000650.1:0-1606 GCA_964579955.1 uncultured Veillonellaceae bacterium
CATATCGCCGAAGGCTGCATCGAAAAACTGGACTTGCGGATGCAGAAACTGTTTAATGAAAAAATGCGTACGATGGTGCGCGGCTATTTCAAAGATTTTGGCGGTGCGCCGGCAGTCGTGGTGGTGGTCACCCGCATGCCGGAAGAACGGGTTTACCAACGGGGCAGCGAATACGGCTCCAGCGCCGCGATGCAGAACTTCCTGCTGCTGGCCCATGAAGCCGGTCTGGGTGCTTGTTGGATGACCGGTCCGTTATGGGTCGAAGATGCCGTGCTCGAATATCTGGGCTGCCCTGGCTGGGCATTGATCGGGATGACGCCGGTTGGCTGGCCGGACCAGACGCCGCCGACGCCGCCGCGTAAACATCTGGCCATCGAGTGGCTGGAGTGATGCGCTAAGGCATCGCTGCGTGCGTGGGTGCATCGCACAGAAAAACAGGCAGATAATGGCGAAATTCCGCCATGTTTGAATTGAAGACCGCTAGGAAAAGATTGATCCGGGGGCGATGCAACGAAGCATCAACCCCGGATTCTGTTTTTTCCCCGTAGCCGCAAAACGGCGAAACAATGGGATTGGCATGGATATTGCAGTAGACATTCTAGTGTAATGGTATGGCGAAGTTCGTGATGGTTTTCACAAAAAATCAGGAGGTGGAGCGCGTTGAAAAACAAGGTCATGACGGCGGAAGAAGCGGTAAAACTCATCAAACCGGGTGATACGGTAGCAGTGAGCGGCTTCATTGGGATGGGCCACCCTGAAGAAATCTCCCAGGCCGTAGAAAACAGTTTCCTCAAGACAGGCAGCCCCAATAACCTGACCCTGACATACGGCGCCTCCCAGAATGACGGCAAGTCGAACTGGGGGCTGAACCGCTGGTGCAAGGAGGGCCTGATCACAAAGATTATTGCCGGCCACTTTAACCTGCAGCCGGATATGGTCAAGATGATCAACGCCGAACAATGTGAAGCCTATGCGATTCCCCAGGGCGTCATGATGCACCTCTACCGTGCCATCGGCGGCAAGAAGCCCGGCGTCATCACCCATGTCGGCCTGAAGACGTTTGCCGACCCGCGGGAAACCGGCGGCCGCCTCAACAAGCGCTCGACCGGCGAAGTGGTCAAGCTGATCGAACTTGAAGGCAAAGAATACCTCTGGTATAAGGCGTTTCCTGTTGATGTGGCGATCATTCGCGGCACCACCGCTGATGAATTCGGCAACATCAGCATCGAAAAAGAACCAATCAAGCTGGAATTCTATGTGCAGGCACTGGCCGCGAAAAATTCCGGCGGTAAGGTCATCGTACAGGTTGAACGGATTACCCAGACCGGTACGATCGATCCGCGCGATGTTGTTGTGCCGGGCACCCTGGTCGACGCGATCGTCGTATCCAAGCCGGAAAACCATCCCCAATCCATGGGCTGCGCGCCGGGTCAATATGACGGATCACTGACCGGTGATGTGCGGATGCCGCTCAAAGACATCAAACCGATCGCGCTTGACGACCGCAAGATCATCTGCCGCCGGGC
Organism: uncultured Veillonellaceae bacterium; assembly: GCA_964579955.1. Lineage (GTDB taxonomy): Bacteria > Bacillota > Negativicutes > UBA1444 > UBA1444 > UBA1444. The sequence continues at coordinate 1,527 of CAZOJA010000650.1, forward strand.
GGCGATGGAACTGATCCCTGAAGCTGTCATCAACCTGGGCATCGGCATGCCGGAGGGCGTATCGGCCGTTGCTGCAGAAG
>CAZOJA010000651.1:0-1602 GCA_964579955.1 uncultured Veillonellaceae bacterium
CCCCTCGCGGTTGCAGCGACCGGCCGCTTGCGTAATCGAATCGATTCCGGCGGCGGCGCGAAAAACGCAAGGGAAATCCAAATCAACGCCGGCTTCGACCAATTGCGTCGAGACCACTCGACAGGGAAGTCCCTCTTGTAAACGTTCCTTTATCTCTGCAAGGACTTTTTTTCGATGCGCCGGACACATTCGCGCCGACAAATGAAACTGGCCGTCACCCACGATATTTTGTAGCTTATCAAACAGCAAACGGGCATGACGCCGCGTATTAATCACTGCCAGAACTTGCACCTTTTCCGCCATAGTTGCTGCCACAGAATCATCACTCATGAATCCTACAAATTTAGCTTCGACTCTTTTGAAAATACGTTGCAACGCATCAGGGTCCGCCATGATTTCCTGCGTTTCCATTCCTGCCGGCAACAGTTTTTTTATCGCGGGCTGTGTCGCCGTGCAAAATACTACTGTAGCCCCATAGTTAATCACCAGTTCGGCTAACGCCCACAAACACGGCTTCAAATATTCGATCGGCATCATTTGCGCTTCATCCAACACAATCACACTGTTTGCCATATTGTGCAGCTTTCTGCAACGTGACCCTTTGTTGGCATAAAGCGATTCGAAAAACTGTACCGCAGTTGTGACTACGACAGGCATATCCCAGTTTTCGGCAGCCAATCGATGCGCCTTTTCGGCTTTGTCCCAATCTTCAAAAGAGTTTTCAGGGTAATCGAAATTGCTGTGATGTTCCAGCACAACGCCTTGTTCGGAGTCAACTTCCAACGCCTCACGGAAAACCTGCGCATTTTGCTCGATAATGCTCGTATATGGAATTACATAGATAATCCGTTCCTTTTCATACTTAACAGCATGCTTCAGGGCAAATGCCAAGGAAGAATAGGTTTTGCCACCACCTGTGGGGACGGTCAGCGTAAATAACTGTGCCTTTTTCTCAGCCATTTCTAAGCAGCGCTGCAATATTTCTTCGCGAGCAATGTTGATTTTCGAAGGATTGAGCTGGTTACGCATTGATAACTCAGCTAATTTGTTTTCCAATCGCGACAATAATACAGAAAGTTTTTCGGGAGTTGGTCGTGACGAAAATTTTTCCGGATTCATGAATCGTTCCGTGTCCAGATAGTCGGCATCAGTCAGACAGGAGAACAACATCCTGATGCAAAAAGAAAAACTGAAGGCGGCCATTTCTTTGCTTTTGGCTTTTGGCATAGTGACAAAGTCTTCATTCACTAGCTGGGGCAGTTCAATTTCTGAAGCATAGGCCTGATACTTCGGCAGTTCGTGATTTGCCAAGCGCTCCGGCAAATTATGCAGAGCGCCTTTATTCCCATCAGGCAGTCCCCCGTGATGACCGGCTATAGGATAGGCCAACGCGATTCCGATTGGCTTGGGCAAACGCTTGTTCACTTCTTGAGCGCCGGCGGTTGCGTGATCAACTTTAATTTTTTTTCCTTCAAGCCGTTGCTGAAACTCAGCGGAATATTTTCCAAGGTCATGAGTTAATCCCAGCAAATTGCCCAGTTTGGCAGCGCCGAATTTTCCGGCCCTCTCCGCCGTAAGATCGGAAGAGCGTCGTGTAGGGAA
>CAZOJA010000652.1:0-1599 GCA_964579955.1 uncultured Veillonellaceae bacterium
CAGTCGTCATGTCATACATGACATGGAGCAATTCTTCATGTTGCCGGATTGCCTCCAGCGACCGCCGGCGATTCAGCATCTCCTTCATTCGCTGCACGATGGTTTCGGCCAGCAGCCGTTCTTCCTGCAAAAAGGGCCCCTCGTCTTCCGGTGGCCGTTCCTCGATATAGGCTACCTGCAACCGAAGTTCACCGCCAGTCATAAGGTTGGCCGACACTTCGAGCAACCAGGGAGTTTTGAAAAAATTGGCCGTGCAAAAACGTTGTCCGTCATATTCCAGGCAAACCCGGGTAACGTCAGGGTATTGCCAGCCGGGTGCGATTTCCTGCACCACCTGCTGCAACATCCGCGGCAACGGGATGTCATCCTGTTCGGTAATCGCAAATACGGCATGCAGGCACTGTTGTTCCTTGACCCGTTCCCGCAGCCGGCGACGCTCTTGCTCCAATTCCTGTTCGGCCCTTTTGCGGCGGCTGATATCATTGATCGCCACCATGACGGCCGATTCGCCGCCAAACTCGACCAACGAACCGGACATCAGCGCCCAATACAGTTTTCCCTGCAAATCCAGCATCGGGATTTCCCAATCCTGGACAAAACCCTGTTGCCAGAGAGCTGACAAAAACCGCTGACGGTCTTCGATATTTTGATAGAACTGAGCCGCTTCCATCCCTACGCCTTCATTGCCGGAAAACCCGAAGCGAAGTTTGGCCTGCGCATTCCCGTATAATAAAATACCGTCGCGGGCCCGGGCAATGATCACCGGGAACGGGGCGTTTTCCAGCAGGCTGCGGAAGCGTTGTTCGCTCTCGGCCAGTTCCTGCATCACCCGAAAGGTTTTCGTGATATCGCGAACAATCGCAATATACCGCTTACCTTCAGGCAAACGGTTCAACCGGCACTCGAACCGCATCTGCCGGCCGTCCGGCATCGGCAGCTCATACTCAAAGCGGCAAAAGTCGCCGGTTTCTGTTGCTTGCTGCATCGCGTGGTGAAACAGCCCGGCAACCTCGCCAGGCAACACCTCGCGAAACGTACGACCAAGAAATGCTTGCGGCGGTATATACAGGTCGGTGTCGGTCCTGGCCCGATATTCCAGGATTACACCGTCGCCGTCAACCAAAAACAGCATATCCGGCAACACCGTAAAGAAGGATTCCAGCAGCGAACTATTCTGTTTTGCCTGTTGCAGGGCCGCTTTCATTTCGCTGATATCCTGCACCGCGCCATCAATGCGCACGATGCGGCCTTGCTCAGCGACCGGCTGGCCAATCCAGCGGACCCATTTCTCCTGGTCGTTAGCTGTCTTCAGCTTTGCCTCAAACTCAAACGGCTTATTGGTTTCCACGGCCTGTTTAATATGCTGTTGCAGCATTCCAAAGCTGAGGTTTTCAAACAACGAAACATACTGTTCCAGCGGAGGAACCGGGCCGGCAGGCAGGCCGTGCATAGCCGCCGCCTCCTCGTCCCAGCAACCCTGCATGGTATATGGATCAAAGCTCCAGCTGCCTACTTTCGCAAGCTGAAACGCCAATCGGACGCTACTTGGCAAATTCTCCATTGCGCTTCCCTCCATCAGGTTCCCTTTTCCATCACGAA
>CAZOJA010000653.1:0-1598 GCA_964579955.1 uncultured Veillonellaceae bacterium
GAAGAGAGCCTGATTCAGTCGAAAGAAGACATGGTGGTGCCGGTCAACCAGATTGCCAACCTGATGCACCAGGCGGCGGAAATCAGTTCCCGTTACGGCCTGGCCGCGCGGATCGCCAGCCATGCCGGTGACGGTAACGTTCATTTCCATGTACTGAAAGGCAATTTGTCAGATGAAAAATGGGATGAAACACTGAAAGCATTCCAAAAGGAAGTCTATACGTTGGTTTACAAACTGGGTGGCAAACTATCCGGAGAACATGGCATCGGCTATAAACGCCGCCAACTGATGGAAGAGTACACCAATCCCGATGAACTTGAGATGATGCGGGCGATCAAAAAAGCGCTGGACCCCAATCTGATTTTGAATCCGGGAAAAATATTCACCGTAGAATAAGCGGTCGAAACAGTCTGCGAAAATGAATATGAGGGGGTTTCCCAATGAAGTGGGTGCAAGTTTACGACCCATTAGGCAATATTTTTTTGTCTGCGTTGATTGCTGCGATTCCGCTGATGATTTTGCTGTACATGTTGGGAGTTCGTCGGGCCAAAGGCCATCACGCCGCAATGATCGGCACCGGTTCGGCGGTGCTGTTGGCTATCGCCGTCTGGGGGATGCCTTCTTCTCTGGCGATTAGCGCTACCCTCAACGGTATGTTGTTTGGTCTTTTCCCGATCGTCTGGATCGTCATCACCGCCATCTGGGTCTACAATATGACGGTGGAATCGGGAGAGTTCGAGATTATCAAGAATTCATTGGCCTCGGTAACCGATGACCGGCGCCTGCAGGCGGTATTGATTGCTTTCGCCTTCGGTTCATTCATCGAAGGTACGGCCGGCTTCGGCACACCGGTGGCGATTACTGCCGCGATGCTGGTAGGTCTTGGCTTCAATCCAATTTATGCTGCCGGAATCTGCCTGATTGCCAATACGGCACCAGTCGCCTTCGGTGCGATCGGGATTCCGATTGTCGTGGCAGCGCAAGTTTCTGGCCTCGACATGATGCACATCAGTCAGGTCGTGGGGCGGCAGTTGCCAATCTTGTCCTTTTTCGTGCCGCTCTGGCTGGTGGTGACGATGTCTGGCTGGAAACGGGGCATGGAAGTGCTGCCGGCCGTGCTGGTCGCTGGCGGGCTGTTCGCCGGCACCCAGTTTGTCACCGCCAACTATGTGAACCCCTATCTGCCGGATATCACCGCCGCCATCGTGACCATCGTCGGGTTCCTGATGTTTCTTAAAGTCTGGAAACCGAAAAACACCTGGCATTTTCCGGACGAAAAACCCAGCGCCGGCGGCAAGGCGGTGCTGCAATACTCAACTGGTGAAGTGATTCGCGCCTGGTCGCCGTATCTGATTCTAGCCGTGCTGGTGTTCCTCTGGGCCGATGACAAGTACATCCAGTTCAAGCAAGTCGTGGTTGCAATCGACAAAATGTTCCCCTTCTTCCTCAACAGCTGGCCCGGGCTGGATGGGCTGGTCGTCAAAACTGCGCCGGTGGTGGCCAAGAACACGCCATATGCCGCAAAGTATACCCTGAACCTGTTATCGGCGGCCGGCACGGCGCTGCTCATCTCCGGCATCCTTTCGCTGCTGGTGATT
>CAZOJA010000654.1:0-1597 GCA_964579955.1 uncultured Veillonellaceae bacterium
GGGCTGTCACTGTGCGGCAACACAAAAAAGGCGATCTTTCGATGTCCATGCGCCATCAAATGCCGAATACCCAGCTCAATGCCCCGCCTATTATCGACACACACCGTATCAGCGCCGATTTCCGGCACATGCCGTGAAAACAGGACGACCGGCATGCCGGATAGGTTCATTGTTTTCAGTGCTTGATTATTTCGTCCGGTAGTACTGATGATTACCCCGTCAATTTGTTTGGCCGCCAGGGTTTGAATGTAGGAAAGTTCTTGATCGGGGTCATCATCCGCATTGCAAAGGATAAGGTTAAAGTCTTTCTCCTTGCAAAAATCTTCGGCGCCCCTGATAGTATTGGTCATAAACGGGTTTAATATGCTCGACACGATAGCCGCTACAGTGTGCGTCTTTTTTTGTTTCAAACTGCGGGCAAGCGCATTGGGTCGGTAATCCAAGTCTTCGATTACCTGCTTGATTTTTTGTCGCGTCTCAAAACTCATAAATTCAAATCTGCCATTTAGGTATTGTGACACGGTGCTTTTGGAAATGCCTGCCGCACGCGCCACATCATTGATCGTAACTGCCAATTGAGCACACCGCCTTAATCCGAGATCTTTATCAATGAACAAAAATTGTTCCGGCAGGCATAACCCGACGGAACAATTAAATAGCAAACAATATTAATTTGCAACAAACCAAACTGAACGGTCTCGATATCACTCATTTGCATCTGGGACTTGACCATGGAATCCCCTCCTGCACCCTGCTGATGCTTACACTGGGATAGTATTCCACGGAAGCCGCCAAAACCCTGCTATATATTGATGAAACCGATATTATCTTTTCCTAAGATTGATCTGAATCCTTAATTCGAACAGGAACCAGCACCGGACGGTTTCTGAGCCAACCACTGCCAAGCACGCCGGCAACAGCGGCCGCCATTATCATCCATTGCATTTCCGGAAACGGTTGGAAAACATCGCTTAACAGCGGTTCACCAACAATCATTTTGGCCGCAGTCCAAGCGAGGATTCCAGCCCCGCCATAAATCACGATCGGGTATTTCTCTACACAGGTTATAAATAAAGTGCTGCCCCAAATGATGATCGGCACACTAATCATCAAGCCGATTGCCACCAAGAGGATACTGCCTTGAGCAGCGCCTGCCACTCCCAATACATTATCGATTCCCATTACTGCATCAGCGATTACGATCGTTTTCACTGCGGCAATCAGGCTGTCCTTGGCATCAATTTCATGCTTGTTGCCTTGGTCATCCGCCAGCAACTTATAGGCGATCCACAGCAATAACAACCCACCAGCCAATAACAACCCTGGAATTTGCAACAACCAGACTACACAGACCGTTGCGATCATTCGTACAATAATTGCGCCACCCATACCATACATAATGGCTTTGCGCCGATGTTCAAGCGGAACGTTCCTCGCAGCCATGCCGATCACGATGGCGTTATCGCCCGCCAACACCAGATCAATCATGACAATTGTGAACAGACCCCACAGAAACTCGCCAGAAAACAGAAACATTGCAGATATCCCCTTTCATTCACACGGATTTCTTACAAACTGTGTTTCCCGTCATAACCGG
>CAZOJA010000655.1:0-1597 GCA_964579955.1 uncultured Veillonellaceae bacterium
ATCGGCAAAGATATCTCCGGCGACGGGATGGATCCCAACATCACCGGACGTTATCCGACACCTTATCCGACAGGCGGTCCCGAAGTATCGAAAATGGTTGTCCTGGATCTGACGGAAAAGACCGGCGGCAACGCCAACGGCGTCGGTACGGCGGACTTTACCACCCGCCGGTTGGTGGACAAAACCGATTTCCAGGCACTATACGCCAATGGGATCACCTCGACCGTGGTCCGCCCCAACGCGATTCCGACGACGCTCGAATGCGACCGCGATGCGATCCGCGCTGCGGTCAAAACCTGCAACGCTCTCGATTTGTCAAAAGTCCGGCTGGTTCGAATCAAAAACACGCTCCAGCTAGGCGAGATCATGATTTCCGAGGCAATGCTGCCGGACGCGTTGTCGCTTGACAATGTCACCGTTTGTTCCGAACCCTTCGAGATGCAATTTGACGAACTGGGCAACCTCCGAAAGCAATAATTGCCATAATCCAACAACAGGAGTGAACATGAAACAATTCGCAAACGATGCCAACAATGCCCGGCCGGACCATAGCCGGGCCATTGTGTTTCTTTTATTGGCGGCCTTGCTCTGGAGTACCGGCGGCTTGTTCATCAAATGGGTCGACTGGAACGGCATGGCGATTTCCGGCGTGCGCAGCCTGATTTCCGCCCTCGTTATCGGTGTGGCGTTCCGCAAGGACCTCAAGATCACTTGGTCCGCAACCCAGTTGTCGTGTGCAGTCGCGTACGCGCTGACCGTTTCGCTGTTCGTGGTGGCCAACAAGTTGACAACTGCCGCCAACGCGATTCTGCTGCAGTATACCGCCCCGGTGCATGTCGCCCTGCTGTCGGCCTGGATTCTCAAAGAACGGGTCACTCTGCGTGACTGGTTGACCATTACCGCCGTGCTGACCGGCATGGTCATGTTTTTCTTTGAACAGATGAGTCCCGGCGGTTTTGCCGGCAATATGCTGGCGCTGTTCACCGGCTTCACTTTCGCCCTGTTCAGCGTGTTGCTGCGCAAACAGAAAGGGGCTTCGCCGGCGGCCTCGGTGTTCCTCGGCAACTTGCTAACCTTTTTGCTGGGACTGCCGTTCATGTTTGACGGCGCACCCGGTTTGCAGGGCTGGCTGGGCATGCTCTATCTGGGCGTGCTCCAGCTGGGTCTGGCCTATGTGCTGTATACCTGGGCCTTGTCACAGGTCAGCGCGATGGAAGCAATCCTGATCACACTGATCGAACCGATCCTGAATCCTGTCTGGGTCTTTCTGCTGATGGGCGAGATGCCTGCCCTGACTTCCCTGATCGGCGGCGCGATAATCATTGGCGCCGTGACGATTCACCATCTCGCAGGAGCCAGGCGGACATGAACCCCCTGCTATTGCTGCTGAAAAACCGCCAGTTTCAGTCCATCGCCGGCGTCCAGGTGTTCAATGTTTTCGGTGCACAGCTATTGGCGCCGGTTTTGCCGCTCTATCTTGCCAGCCACGGCCTGTCCGCCTCGCAAATCGGCATGGTGATGGGAATTACCGCCATCGGTGCTCTGATCATGCGTCCGTCGTCAGGCCGTTCGGTCGACCGTTACGGCAGTCGCCCGA
>CAZOJA010000656.1:0-1594 GCA_964579955.1 uncultured Veillonellaceae bacterium
GGCGCGGATGTAAATGCATATGATGAAGATGGCATGACAGCGTTGATGTGGTCTGACAATTTGGATGTCGTTCAGCTGTTGCTGGACAAGGGAGCGGATCGTAACGCAATGCAGGTCGACGGCAAGACGGCGCTGATGTTTGCCGAGGAGGAGAAACGCACAGACCTCGTAGAGCTGCTAACGGTGTCTGCTCAATGAAACCCCGCTATCTGACTAAATCCCGCTTCAAACTGGCCCTGGAATGTCGAACGAAACTGTATTATGACGGGAATAGCGAATATGCCAATCAAAAGATTGAGGACTCGTTTCTGCTAGCATTGGCGGATGGAGGGTTCCAGGTCGGAGAACTGGCCAAATGCTATTTTGCCGGTGGACATGAAGTTTTTACGCACGATCATGATGAGTCTGTCCGGCAGACGAATGAATTGCTGAAACAGGAACAGGTCGTGATCTATGAGGCGGCTGTCCGGTTTGAAAACCTGTTCGTACGGGTCGATGTCTTACGCAAGGATCAGAACCGGATCGAACTGGTGGAGGTCAAGGCCAAATCGTTTGATTCCGATTCGCCGCAGGCCTTTGTCAACAAGAATGGCTCCATTGCCGCAGCTTGGCGGCCTTACCTGTATGATGTGGCGTTTCAAAAGCATGTTGTCCAATCGGCCTTCCCGCAATACGATGTTTTTGCCTATCTGATGATGGCCGATAAAAACTCGCTGTGCCCAACCGACGGATTGAACCAGAAGTTCAAGGTCGTCAAAGACCAAAGCGGCAGGAAGCGGGTCGCCGTATCGCAGACCTTGTCGGCGGTGGACCTTTCGCCGCCGGTTCTGCGCCGGATCAATGTCGATGCCTATTGCGACCTGATTTATAATTGTGAATTTTCGCCAGCCACGAACAGTTTTGGCGACTTCGCGAAATATCTGGCCGATTGCTGCCTGCGGGGGGAAAAGATCAGTTCGTCACCTTCGTCAACGTGTGGCAGTTGCGAGTTCAAAGCGACCGAATCGGAAATTGCAGCTGGCTTGAAAAGCGGTTTCCACGAGTGCTGGAAAGCCAGCCTGGGCTGGTCGGATGATGACTTTGCCGACTCCACGGTGCTGGATATCTGGAACTATCGCAAGAAAGATGACCGCATCGCCGAAGGCCGGATCAAGCTGAGCTCTTTAACCGAAGCCGATATCTCTCCTAAGGGCGATGGCAAACCGGGCCTGTCGGCCAGCCAAAGGCAGTGGTTGCAGGTCAGTAAGGCAAAGGACAAGGATGATCGACACTGGATCGACGCCTATCACCTTTCCCGAGAGATGGCTGACTGGGTTTATCCGTTGCATTTCATCGATTTTGAAACCTCGATGGTGGCGATTCCCTTTAACAAGGGGAGGCGACCATACGAAGGTGTCGCTTTCCAATTTTCGCACCATGTGGTGTATGAAGATGGCCGGGTCGAACACCGCGGCCAATATCTGAATACCGAACCGGGGGTCTTCCCCAACTATGACTTTGTCAGGAACCTTAAACGGGAGCTGGAGCAGGACGAAGGCAGCGTTTTTCGTTATGCCGCGCATGAGAACACCTATTTGAACATCATATACCGGCA
>CAZOJA010000657.1:0-1592 GCA_964579955.1 uncultured Veillonellaceae bacterium
CCATTGCCAATTCATCCAGTTGCACAGCGATGTCATCAAGTTTCTCTTCCGCATCGGCTTCGACCTGGATGATCAAATAGTGGCCGTTTTCATCATAAGGCAGTTTTTCCTTGGTGAACCGTTCCACGCACTGAATGGCCACATTGTCCATGAATTCCAGGCAAGTCGGTGAGATTCCCGCTTTCGCGATGACGCCGATAAACGCAATTGCCGAATCCGAGTCGGGAAAAACGGCCAATAAGTCAATCACGTGCTTGGGCAGTGGCACCAACTTCAAGGTAATCTCGGTGATCACTCCCAGCGTCCCCTCCGAACCGATGACCAGTTGATCGAGGCAATACCCGGTCGAGCTCTTGTTCAGGCGACTACCCAGGCGGGTGATCTCGCCGGTGGGGGTCACAACTTCCATCTGATAAACCTGGTGGCGTGTCGTGCCATACTTTACGGCCCGGTTGCCACCGGCGTTCGTCGCGACATTTCCGCCAATAAAGCAGCTGTCGCCACTGCAAGGGTCTCCCGCATATAAAAGGTGATGTTTTTCCGCCAGCTTCTGGACTTCTTCCGTGCGAACGCCTGCCTGAACCACCATAAACATATTGACCGGATCAAGCTCAATTACTTTGTTCATTTTTTCCAACGTCAGAACAATTCCGCCAAAGATCGGCACGGCGCCGCAGGCAAGCCCCGTTCCTGCGCCCCGTGGAACAACGGGGATCACTTCCCTGTTGGCAAGCTTGACGATCTCTGCAACTTGCTCCGTGGTTTCCGGAAAAACCACCACTTCCGGCAGATGATGATAACGGGGATCGCTCACTTCGTCATAGCTATAAGGATGTATTTTGTCCGGGTTGGTCGCAACGTTCTTTTCGCCGACAATCCTGGCGAGTTGTTCAATCACTGCCGGAGAAACTTTATTATAGCCTCGCGCTGGCGCTGCTGAAGATACTGTCATTCTTATTCAATCCCCGCAATCGACTTGGCAAGCCCTTTCTTCTTTTCAATATTGCCCTGGCGGGAAATCATAATCCGCTGCGCCTGGGGCGAACCGGCGCCATGCATCGATTCCGTGCGGTAACCCACCGCTGCCGTCCCCAGCGTTAAGTTTTCAATCAGCCGCATTACCCGCATCCGGTGTTCCACCGGCGCATCGCCGGCCGCTTTAAAGTATTTCTCCACGACCTTGCCGATTTCGGGATGGTTCAAATCTTTTTCCGAAGGCATCGTCACCATCAGGCCGCCTGCGATATCTTCCGCCAGTCTGGCGATTTCATAGGGAAATCGCGTAACATTCTGTTTGCAAACATTGGCCAGTAGCAAGTCAATCAAATACGTGCCGGAAGCCGTCTGGCTGCCTTCGGCCGAACAGGCGATCCCGCTTGAATAAAGTGTTTCATTCAAATGAACCATCTCAATCAGCTTGTCTTTGACATGCGAAGCTTTTTCTGCACCATTATACTCGGCCGCCAGCGCCGCAGCCCCAATCAACACATCGCCGACCCCCACCTTGCAGCCGCCGTAGCTCTGACGATGATATCCGGCAAAACGCTCCACCAGCACCCCGCTGAACTCGTATTCGCCACACATAAACACGT
>CAZOJA010000658.1:0-1591 GCA_964579955.1 uncultured Veillonellaceae bacterium
AACTGGCTGCCGGCGCAATTGCGCAATTCGGCAGCCGCTTCTTTTGTCGAGCATGCCGAGCGGCCGGGGCGGTCATGTGTCATCGCGTCAAAGGCATCAACGATGGAAAAGATCCGGCACTCAAGCGGAATTTCTGTTTCGCGCAGACCCAGCGGATAGCCTTGACCGTTCCACCATTCATGATGCTTCAACAGCAGATCGGCCATCGGTGTCAGTTCGGGGATGGACTGGGCGATTCGGTGACCGATCTCCACGTGAAGCTTCATCGTATCCATCTCGCCGGCATTCAATTGGGCATTCTTGAAAAGCAGATCGTCAGGGATACCAACTTTGCCGATATCGTGATACTGGGTCAACAGTTTGAGTTCACGTAGGCGGCGGCGCGGCAGAGCCGCCTGTTTGGCCAGCAGTTGGCACAACGCCCAGAGTCGGGTGGCGTGCTGGCGAGCGACAAAATCACGGGTCGCCAGGGCCGCCTGCAACGATTGAAAGAAACGTTCGCGGGTAAACTGGCTTTGACGCAATTTATCACGCCGCATCCTTGCAGTGGCCTGATCCTGGATGTCTTTGAGAGGAACTTCTGATGGGGTTGCGGCGGCATGACCCAAAGCGATACTGAACCGGAGCGAATCCTCCATCAATCTTATTTTGTCAGTCTCATCGCGAATGGTTTGGCAGAGCGGTTGCAGGTCGGCATCGGGATGAATCAGCATCAGGGCGGAGAATTCATCATGGCCGGTTCGGGCGATCATGCCGTCAAGCGGCAAGCAAGAGCGCAGAACCATGGTGAACGATTTCAAAACTTGGTCGCCCCAATCTGTTCCCAGACTTTCATTGATCAGCTGGAGTCCGTCAACGGCACAGACAATGATTGCTACGCTCTCATCGGATCTGATTCGTCGAACGGTTAGCTGTTGGTTCCAACCTTCACGGTTTAGCAAACCGGTGAGCGGATCTCGCACATTGGCGAATTTCAGCGATTCTTCCAGTTCGCGTTTTTCCGTCAGATCGCGGATCACTGCCAATACTTCATTGCTGTCAGATTTGCTTAACCGGATTTCCAGGAAAAGCGGCCGCTTATTGATGCTGGTTTCATGTTCGAACCAATGGGTTTCGCCGGTTGCCAATACCTGCTGCAATCCGCTCATGATTTTTTCGGTCAGCCGGGGCGGGAATACTTCGTGGAGTGAATTGCCTGCCAACATTTTTGCCGGTGCGGCAAAGACCCGGTCGCGGCCGGTTTTATAATCAAGCAACAAGCCATTCTTGTCGATGCGCAGCAGGGAGTCGGGCATGCCTGCCAACAGGGCCCGTGTCGCCGCCTCGCTTTCATGCAGCTCGCTTTGCGCGGTTTCCAAAGACTGGAGCATGCGGTTGATGGAATCGGCCAGCAGCGACAATTCATCCTGACCCGATACGTTCACACGTAACGAAGGACTGCTTTGCAACCCGATTTGCGATACCTGGCGGCCAAGACTGGACAGGCGGGCCAATACGGTTCTCTCCAGCAGAAACAAATAAATCAAGGTAAAAAAGATGCCAAGCCCGATGATTAGCAGAACGAAATATTGCACGGTGCGTTTTCCCTGCA
>CAZOJA010000659.1:0-1590 GCA_964579955.1 uncultured Veillonellaceae bacterium
CAGCCTTTGTAGGAATCCGGAGCAATCACAACCTTCAACCGAACTCGCCTCCTTGTTCAAGAATCGAACCGTACGCTGTAAGATTCGACACCTCCGGCGTACGGTTCCTCTATTAGGTCAATTAATGTTCACGAGCGCTTTCTGAGAAATTACGCTTCAATTTCCCCGCACATAAGGAATCGTCAACGGCCCCAGCGGCAAAACGGCGACGCGGACCTGTGGACCGATTTGCCGGCAAAGCTGCCCTAGCGTCTCTTCAACTCCTTGGATCGGCGTAAATTTCGCATTTCTCACGATTTCCGGATCCAGAGTAGAAAACAGATAACACGCCGCTTTCAGTTGCACCATCGCCTGCACCTGTACCTGCCATTGATCAAACAGGCGGAACTGCGGCTCGCAGATCATTTCCAGCAGTTCGCCGGCCGTCTCCCGCATTTTCAGGATCTTGGCGTAATTGCCGTGATCCGGTACGCCGTCAGAGCATTCGGACGCGCTGATGATCGCGCCCCCCTGCCGGACAATCTGAGCGGCGGCGCTCATGCCCTTGACGGTCTGATACAGATTCTGGTCCAGCGGATAGCCGGAGTTGGTAGTGATAACAATGTCAAACGGTTCATCCACCGCGTACATTGCCGTCTCCTTGACAAACCGGCAGCCTTCGCGATGCGCGACGATCACGTCGCCGGCAAAAACGCCGGTAATCTGTTTCTCGCCGTTCAGCGTCACGTTCAGCATAAAGTCGGGTTTGACCATCAGGCAGTTCTGCGTCGCCGCATCCTGCAGGATATTTCCCTCGATAACCCCCCAGGTGCTGAGCGGATGACCAATCATCTCGGCGTTGTGGAAATCGAGAATCGTGTTGATGCCGGCCACACCGGGATTGATGCCCTTGGGTCCGCCGGAAAACCCGGCAAAGAAGTGCGGCTCGATGAAGCCGGTCACAATTTTGAATTTCGCTTCCACATAGGTCTTGTTGAAAAACACTTCCGAGCCGTAACTATTTCTGCCGACATGCACCAACTTATCGTCATCGAATGCATCGTGGTTTTCGATCCGCACCGTATCGACGATCTCCCGGCCAAGCATGGCGACCAGCTCGTTCTCGGTGTTGGCGCGGTGGCTGCCCAGGCCATTGATGATGACAAAGTTTTCACGCGGCACGTGGCCGAGTTCTTTGAGAATCCAGGGCACCAGTTTATGATTTGGCGTCGGACGGGTGATGTCCGAAATCACGATGGCGACAGTATCAGTGCCGTCAACCATGTTTTTGAGCGGCGGCGTCCCCATCGGATTCCGCATTGCCGCCACCACAGCCGCCTTGTCATCGGCCAGCGCCGCCAGATGACGCGGTTCGATCACCACAGCCGATTCGGGGACTTCAATGGTCAGACCGCTTTTCCCATAGGCCAGTTCAACTTTTTTCACGTAAAATCCTCCCTCCCGGGTCAAACGTTGCCGATTACGTTCAATCGGCTGCAACCGGGACTTTCTTTGGCTTATAGATCCCTTTGCTTTCCTGCAGTTTATTCATGAATACCACCAAAGCCGGGCAAAGCAGCGCCGTGATGATGCAGGCCGCCGCCACCTGGG
>CAZOJA010000660.1:0-1589 GCA_964579955.1 uncultured Veillonellaceae bacterium
TCTCTGGTTGCCGTGTTGATCGTCGTGTTTGCGACCAGCGCACCGCCCAAGGAAGCTTATGAAGCCTATTTTGAATCCGACGCAAGCCCGTCGACGCGGGAAGTTGCCCTGCGGATACGGCAAGAGTCGGATGAAGCGAGCAAAGAAAAAGTGGCGCTCGTTCCCGGCAAATGATTTCCCCGACGATACAACACAAGCAAGGAGATAATTCGTATGAGAGTAGCAATCATGGGCGCCGGTTCACTCGGCACGATCATCGGCGCCTTGATGAACCATCATGGAAAAGCTGTCGACCTCATTGATGTCAGTCAGGAGAATGTTGACGCACTCAATGCATCAGGCGCCACAATCACCGGTTTTATGGAACTGAACACGCCGGTACGGGCCTATACGCCGGATCAGATGAGCGGACAGTATGATTTGGTATTTTTGTTGAACAAACAAACAACGAACCAGATTGTATTAAAAAATCTATTGCCGTTTTTGCATGCTGAAAGTATCGTGTGTACCTTGCAAAATGGCATTCCGGAAGAAAGTGTGGCCGAAGTGGTGGGACAAGGGCGAACCATCGGCGGCGCGGTAGGTTTTGGCGCAACCTGGCTCAAACCAGGCGTCTCCATGTTGACGACCACTCAGGAAGCCGTCAAAAAATTTGCGTTTGAGATCGGAGAACTCGATGGTGTGATTCGTCCCCGGCTGGCGAAGGTGCAGGAATACCTGCAATGCGTGGGGACGACCGAAATCTTGTCGAATCTGCGCGGCATCCGTTGGGCCAAGGTTCTGATGAATTCAACATTCAGCGGCATGTCGGCGGCATTGGGATGCACGTTCGGCGATGTGCTGGCCGATCCAAAGGCAATGACTTGTCTGGCATTTATTGCAGACGAGTGCATCAAGGTCAGCCACGCCCAAGGGATCCGGCTGGCAAAAATGCAGGGCGAAGATATGGAGTCGTTCGAGTTTCAAAACGCGAGTGAAATCCCCGGCAAGATGCCGCTTTACCAAAAAATCTGGGGGCAGCATGTGAAGCTTAAGGCCAGCATGTTGCAAGACCTTGAAAAGGGCCGTGACTGCGAGATCGACTTCATCAACGGCATTATTTGTCGAAAAGGCCGCGAAGCTGGCGTTCCCACGCCGTTCAACGATAAAGTCGTCGAATTGGTAAAAGAAGCACAAGGCCGACGCGGGGTCAACGATTTTTCTTACCTGAGCCGATTTGATGATTTGCTGGAACAATACGCGAAAAACATTCAAGTAATCCTGTGAGATGACAAAAGAGCCGGAGCAATCCGGCTCTTTCTGTTTATAACAAGCCAATCAATTTATAACAAGCCAATCAATTTCCAGTAAGGAATCAAAACACAGACGCAAATAAAATACACTGCAGCGGTCATGGGAATCCCCAGTCTCATGACTTCTTTTTGCGTATACATTCCATTGTCGTTGCCCAGCCCCACCAACATGTTCAAATGCTGGAAAGGCAGGATATAGTGGATGCCGATTGCCGTATAGACCAGAAAAACCGTGACGACCGGATCGATTCCCAGCGGCTCGGTAAACAGCAACAATGCCGGAATGGCAATTCCCAT
>CAZOJA010000661.1:0-1589 GCA_964579955.1 uncultured Veillonellaceae bacterium
GTCATCGGTCCGCTGATTGAGGTGCCGGTGATGATTGCCCTGGTCAATGTGGCGCTGCATTTTCGGGGAGCATTCCGCAAGAACCGGTGGAAGTTGCCTTGAGTCATGGGAAATTTTTCATTAGAATTAGACTTTGAACAGATTTATCGGCAGTTTTATCCGTCAATCCACCGTTACCTGATTCGCGTTGTCGGCCAGAAAGAAGCGGAAGATCTGGCGCAGGAAGTGTTTATCAAGGCCGGACAGTCGTTGGATGCTTTCCGCAATGAGGCGCAGATTTCAACCTGGCTGTACCGGATTGCGACTAATGCGGCTATTGACCGGATGCGGCAATCGAACTTCCAGCGCGAAACTAACTTCCTCTCCTTAGAACCGGAATTGGCCGGCGACGCACAATCATTGGAAAACGAGGCTTTGCGGCGGGCCACCAATGAATGTATTCGAGGCGTTATCGAAGGTTTGCCGGAAAACTACAGGGTGCCGGTGATTCTCAGTGAGCTGCAGGGGTTACCGAATCAGCAAATTGCCGAAGTGCTGGGGCTGAGCCTGGACGTGGTTAAAGTTCGCCTGCACCGGGGCAAAGCTAGATTAAAGCAGGAACTGCAAAAACAGTGCCAGTTTTCCCGCGATGAACGAAACGAATTGACCTGTGACCCGAAGAAAGCATCTGAGGAATATTAGCCTGCAGGGAACCTTTGATAGTAAGCAAGAAAAACCGTTGCGTCTGAAAATGACGGCAGCGGTTTTTTTGTTTGTCGCAGGTGTATCTTTTTGACCGCGTGCTTCGTCTAAAGAAATATAAAGGAAAAGAAATATATGGGGGAATTAAAATGGACAATGAAAAAGTAACAAATTTGCCACTGCTGTTTGCCTGTGCGGGAGGTTCAAGTGTTGGACAGTTGGCCAATGATGCCTGCCGCGAACTGACCCGCGAAGGAAAGGGAAAGATTTATTGTTTAGCTGGGGTAGGAGGGCATATTGCAGGGATTATTGACACAGCAAAAAAAGCTGAGGCAGTTATCGCTGTGGACGGTTGTGGAGTTAAATGTGCGCTCAAGGCACTTGAGGCAGCTGACGTGCCAGTAAGTGAACATATCGTATTGACCGACCTTGGGTTTGCAAAAACCACAGAACTGTGGCCGGAAGTGGCGACAATCAACGCTGCCAAAACAGCAATACTAGATAAAATAAAATAATCATTCATTGTTATGGAGGTGAGAATAATGGGAGGTTTTCCTTTTTGGGGAGTTAATTCAGGTTTTCCCTGGTTTCTGTTGATTATGCCGCTCTTATGTTTTGTGATGATGTTCTTTTTTTGTCGCATGGGCTTTCGCCGGGAATCTGCAAGGGCGGCAAATTGCTGGCATCGCTGGGATCATCACGACAGGCTGGCAGAGGAAGTCACGGCGCTGCGCAAAGAAGTGGAAATGTTGAAACAGACTAATCGATAATGGAGGCAAAAAAATGAGCGATGATTGTGGAAAAATGGGCGGAGGCGCCCGCGTGTGCCCGGAAGGAGCGCGGTATGTGGAAAAAATTCTTGCCGGCCCGCCCAGAACGGCAATACTAGCCTGCGAAGGCGGTTGCCT
>CAZOJA010000662.1:0-1589 GCA_964579955.1 uncultured Veillonellaceae bacterium
ACTAACTCGCCATGATTCCCCGGAATCACAAACCCATGCATGAAAATAGCTGTTCTGCTCATTTTCCTTATGAGACAATAGCAGTGGAACGGGAATTGGGTCGATTTTTTTATGGTGGTATTACCCCGCAGACTAACTTGACCCGGTCGCCCTGGAGCACAGCCTAATGTCGCCTCGCACCGCGAGAGCACGGGTATTAAAATTCGAGTACCCTCTCCGGCGACCGTTGCTCCCGTTCCCTCAGCTATTTTTGCAGAGGGAGGAACGACGATGGAAGCGGTATTGGAATGCTGTTGCGGTCTGGATGTTCATCGGGACACCGTGGTAGCCTGTGTGTTGAAAGGTCCTCAGAATGGGAAAGTTGAATCCACTATCCGAACTTTTTCCACCTTACCCTATGGTCTGGAAGAATTGCGCCAGTGGCTGGAGTCTAAAGCGTGCCGACATGCCGCAATGGAAAGCACGGGTGTTTATTGGCAGCCTGTACAGCAGGTGCTGGAAGGTGCTTTTGACTCGACCATGGTGCTTTTGGTGGTCAATGCCCGTCACATGAGAAATGTTCCTGGACGCAAAACCGACATGAAGGATGCGGAATGGATTGCGACCTTACTCAGAGCCGGACTCCTTCACGGAAGTTTTATCCCTTCCCGGCCGGTTCGAGATCTGCGGGAATTTACCCGGTATCGGAAAGTTCAGGTCGAAACGATCAGCAGTCAGAAGAACAGAATTGAAAAATTGCTGCAATCAGCCGGAATCAAGCTTAGCACTTTTCTCAGTGATGTGTTCGGTGTTTCCGGTCGGGCAATTCTCGCAGTGCTTGCAAAAGACGGGCGTGTCGAACCGCACAAGGTCCAGGATTTGCTCAAAAAGCGGTTGAAGGTGAAGCAGGACGAAGTGGCTCTTGCTCTGGCCGGATATTTGTCCCGGCCCCAGCAACGGCTGTTGACAATGGAACTGGAGCAACTACAGTCGATGGAGGAGCATTTGCGGATCATTGAAGAGGAAATCCAAGTGCAACTGCAGCAGTTCAAGAAACAGGTGGAGCTTCTGGATGGCATACCCGGGATTGACATGGTGGCAGCGGCTGCCATATTAGGCGAAATCGGAACGGAACTTGGCGCATTTCCTTCGGCGCAACATCTTTGTTCCTGGGCAGGATTGGCCCCTGGGAATCATGAAAGTGCGGGAAAAAAAAGTCCGTTCGAATCCTGAAGGGCAATCCTTACATCAAGCGTATCCTGTGCGAAGTTGCCTGGTGTGTGGCCCGGATGCGCAAAACCTATTTGTCGGGTTGGTATTGGAGAGTCAAGCAGCGACGTGGTGGGAAAAAAGCATTGATTGCGTTGGCGCGGAAGATTTTGACGATTATTTACGGCATACTGACAAACAAATACGGATATGATGAAGAACTTTACCAACGTCGTCAAGAAGATCAAGAGAAACGTCGCCAGCAACACATGATCCGCGAACTGCAAAAGCAAGGGTTTGAGGTTTTCAAAATGAGGGCGTGAGTTGGCGGTTTCTATTTACGTATTAACTCGCCATGATTCCCCGGAATCACAAACCCATGCATGAAAATAGCTGTTCTG
>CAZOJA010000663.1:0-1588 GCA_964579955.1 uncultured Veillonellaceae bacterium
GCAGGAACAACGCACCGATCTGGAAACCAGGCAGGCTGCGCTGACCGAGCGACGCCAGCAACTGCGGGAAGACTACAAAAAACTTCGGGATGAACTGGCCGGATTGCCGACACTATCTGAGCAGCTGACCAAGCTGGAAAAGTTCGTCAAGCAGCGTGAGATGCTGCCGGCGATCCGGGAACAAAAGAAATCAGCTCAGGAACTGATTGTGGCCCTCGATGCCGAAATCGAAGCGCTGAAACAACGGATTGACGAACTCAAGCAGCAATACTTTGACACGGTGCCCGAGGGCGGGCTGGTCTCCGGATGGAACGATGCACTGGCGGAGCGCCAGCGGGAACTGAACAATATCGGTCAGGACATTATTGCGATCAACATCCGCATCGGCGCCCTTACGGCCAAACTGGAAGCCCTGGACAAAGACGCCGCCGATCGGGAAGAGATTGCCAGCCGCATGGCGCCACTGGCCAAGGAACTGACCCGGTGGCAAACACTGGTGAAAGCGTTCGGCCGTGATGGGATCCCGGCGCTGATCATCGAAAACGCGGTACCGGAACTGGAACGAATCGCGAACGATATCTTGGGCCAGATGTCCGGCGGCCGTCACAATCTGCGGTTTGAAACGCAGCGGGAACTGAAGTCGAAGTCCGGCATGACCGAGACACTCGACATCATCGTCGGCGACTGGGCCGGCGAACGGATTTATGAAACTTTCAGCGGCGGTGAGCAACTGCGCATCGATTTTGCCATCCGGTTTGCCCTGGCGGAACTGCTGGCCAGACGCGCCGGCAGCCGAATCGATTTCCTCTGCATCGACGAAGGCTTCGGCAGCCAAAGCGATGATTTCCTGCCGCTGGTGCTGGATGCGGTCAAGGCGGTTTCGAACCGATTCGGCATGGTCCTGGTGATCAGCCACGTGAAGCAGGTGCAGGAAGCGTTTGAGCAGACGATCCTGTTCCGACCGGACGGTGAGTCGGTGGAGGTGAAGGTGGCGTGAAAGAGCCTCGTTGCGACCGCTGCAACCGAAAGCTGAAGGATCCGGACTCCCTGTCGCGGGGAATGGGAAAAACATGCTACCGCAAGCACCAGGCCTATGTTGAGAAGTTCTGCATCAGTTTGTTTGATGCAGATAAAAAACCAAAGCCGCAGCGGCAACGGAAGAAAAGGGAGGTGGCCCCATGAACGCTTACCTGTCGAGGGAGGAACGTGAACAGTATATTCGCCTGACCTGCCTACGCGTGGTCATAGACGACGCGATCGGAACATACTCCGGGCTTAAGAATATCGACAAGCCGTTCCTGTCTGAACTGAAGCACGCCCGGACCAGGTTGGACAAAGCGCTGAACATCCGGTTGGAAGCGCTGGATCCGGAAGCGAACCAAAACCTCTACCGGGCGGCGTCCAAGCTGAAACTGATGTTTTTGGCCACGCCGGAGGCAAAGAAGGCCACGCAGGAAATGCTGGCGCTCAAAAGCACGCTGCCGATGAGCCTGGAAGATTTCGAAGACTGGTACAGTTTTGTGATCGAGGATAGCTGCAAAACCTGCACGCGGGACAACTATGCCGAGTGCCCGGCCAGACGGGTCCT
>CAZOJA010000664.1:0-1587 GCA_964579955.1 uncultured Veillonellaceae bacterium
ATCGTTTCACTTCGTAGTGCCTTTTACCGAAGGTTAAAACACCGAATAAACACCAAAAAAGCTGTAACTCTGTGTGAGATACAGCTTTTTTATCACTTCTGTGCGTCTGCGCCCGATTCTGTGTTTTTAGCCTCAGTTTCTGTGTTTAGGCTTAGTACCCGGCTGATGGCGCTTGCCGCCTTCGCTCTGGTCTCGCTGAAAACGTGGGCGTAGATATTCTCCGTGGTCAGCGTGTTCGCGTGGCCGAGGTGTTCCGAGATAACCTTGACGGGTACTCCCGCATTGATCAGCAGGGACGCATTGGCGTGGCGCAGGTCGTGAATGTGCAAATCCGGCAATTCATGTTGCCTCAAGAGTTTCTTAAATGTCGCATTCACGAAACCAAGGTTCATGTATTCGCCGTACTCGCCGGTAAAGATCGCTCCTCGCTCAATCCACCTCTCGCCAACATCCTGCCGACGCTGCTCCTGCCAGTTCTTTTGTTCTTCCAGTAGTTCCGACAATTCCGGCGGCATCGTAATCACACGCTCGCTGGACCTTGTTTTCGGCGTGGACAATTTGTACTTGCCTTTGGCCCGGTAGAGCGTATGCCGGACGCTGATCGTGCCGCCCTCAAAATCGATCGCGTCCCAGTGCAGGGCGAGCAGTTCGCCCACGCGCATCCCTGTGTAGAGCAGGGCGGCAATCGTCCTCTGCATCTGCTGATTCGGGACTTCCTTCAATAAGACGAGAAGCTGCTTGCATTGACCTGCGTCAAGAAACAGCTTCTTTTTTTGCGGCATTTTAGGCGAGGTCGCATGAGCCACCGGATTTTTGGCGATGATGTCCTTCTTCAGCGCCGTTGAAAAAATAGCGGACATCGCTGTGCGAATTCTGGCGATCGAAGCTGGATCAAGACCTTCTCCGCTACTTGGCTCCACATGGAATACGTCTGTAAGTTTCTTGCCCATTGCCGCCGCTATTTTCTCGGCGGATTTTTTGCAAATCTTGTTCCCCCGCAAAGCGGTTCTGAGGGTAGGGTAGCCCACCTTCGCCTTTCTCGCAGTCGGACGCCATGTGCCGTCAGGCAGGGAGGTCACATCATTCATGATGTAATATTGGCGCGTTCTGCCGCTCTGGTGGAGATGGTTGAACAGCGCGTCAACCCTCGCCGTAGTGATGTCCTTCAGTTTCAGATGCCCGATGTTCGGCAAAACGTACATATCAATCAAATACTTCGTGCTGTTGAAGGTAGCCTCCTTCAACCGGTGCGGCGCGATCTGGTCGAAGTACCACTTGGCCAGTTCCGAAAACCGCAGGTTCTCGTTCATGTTCGCCATACCCTGACACTTCTTTTCAAAGCTGTGGGCAAACGCCACGGCCAGCTTCTCGGCCTTGCCGGGAGTCACACCCTCCGGCGCTTTGAACGTCGTGGTCTTGCGAATCTGGCGTCCTTTCATGTCATAACCGAGCGACACCATAATCCGGAAGGTATCCCCGCGCTTTTTGACGCTCGGCATCTTATTCCACTTCCTCTTTTCGGAGCCGGATACGCAAGGCAAAATCCTGCTCTGGCAGCAGCGAATTTTGCTCTTTGCATCGCTGCAT
>CAZOJA010000665.1:0-1587 GCA_964579955.1 uncultured Veillonellaceae bacterium
AAACAGGACGAGTTTAAAAGTGCGGCGCCTTACACGTTTTTGGGACGGGCCGACTACGTGAAGCATGAAGGCGGCAAGCCGATGAATATTGTCTGGCAGCTACAGGCTCCAATTCCGGCGAAGCTGATCAAGAAAACGAACAAACTGGTGGTGGGATAAGTTGCAGGTGCAGGTCACGGCGGCGATTATCCAGCAGCAGGGGAAATATCTGATCTGCCAGCGTTCGCGCGAGGATGCGTTGTCTCTGATGTGGGAGTTTCCTGGCGGCAAGCAGGAGCCGGGCGAGACGTTGGAGGAGTGTATCGTGCGGGAGTGCCAGGAAGAGCTGGGCATCGATATCCGGCTGTGCGGCGAGTTCGGCCGGACGAGCTACCCGCATAAGCAAAGGGAGCTGGTGTTCACCTTTTTCCAGGCGGAAATCGTGGCGGGGACGCTGACGCCGACGGTGCATGAGCAAATTCGTTGGGTGAGTACGGCGGAGCTGAAAGACTATGTTTTTTGCCCAGCCGATGTGACGATTGTGGAACGGCTGATGAGAATATAACTAGCGTTGAAGCGTCGACAAATTGTCGACAGTTCAACGAGTGCTATGGTAAATAAGTTGCGAACATCCTCAACCAATTAATTAACTTGAAACAGAAACGCTGTACTTCGAAGTCCATGTAGCAGAGGAGCGAGATCTATGCGCCTATACTCAGGTACTTCAGAGCTTTTTGTCCAAGATGCGATGCGCAACCAGATTTCAGAGAAATTGAAAGCCAGTTTTTTCAAAGCGTTTCGCTATAACCCATCTCCGGCAGAGGTGGGGTCATGGCAGAATTCACTATTGGCAATGGCTGCTGTTATCGAGCAAGCGAAATTGAAGGACCACGGCATACTCTTGGAATACCAGTTGCCGCTCAGTTCCAAACGACTAGATTGCCTGATTACCGGGCAAGATCAAACAGGGAAAGATCATGCCGTAATCGTTGAATTGAAACAGTGGCAGAAAAGTGATGAGTGCGATGCAGACAGTTCGGTTTTGACCTGGCTGGGAGGAACAAAACGCGAAGTGTTGCATCCATCTGTTCAAGTCGGTCAATACCAAATGTATTTGCAAGATATGCATACGGCATTCTATGAAGGCGATAACCCCGTTACACTGAATTCTTGTGCTTATTTGCACAATTATCGTGCGTTGGCTGACGACGCCATATACGCGGAAAAGTTTCATGACACAGTCGAAAAACACCCTGTATTTACGGCAAACGACATGGAAAGCCTACAAGACTATTTGCAAAAACCTCTTGAAAAGGGAAATGGGATCGATGTCTTGCGACGTATTGACGAAGGTTGCTATCGGCCCAGCAAAAAACTACTGGACCATGTAAGCAAGACGATTAATTCACGGTCTGATTTTGTACTTCTTGATGAACAGAAAATTGTTTATGATCGTGTTTTTGCTGAAGTGCGCAAGGATTACCACCACAAAGACAAAGCTGTGATAGTGATTCGTGGTGGCCCGGGAACCGGAAAATCGGTGATTGCAATAAATTTGATGGCAGACTTATTGCGAAGTGGCTACAATGCGCAATATGCAACCGGGTC
>CAZOJA010000666.1:0-1585 GCA_964579955.1 uncultured Veillonellaceae bacterium
GGCAGTGCGGATATCACGGCAACCATCGCCGCACTGAAACAAGCTAACTAGCACTGTCAATAGCCAGGGAAAATGTCAGTGAAAAAAACGTTTAAATGGACAGGGAAAATGTCAGTAATTCCTCTGACTGGATGCGACTCTAGGAGTGAGCGTCTTGTAAGATTTTCGCCAGGGATGATTTGAGGCGGGTATTGCGTGTGGTGTTGTGCATACGGCATGAGCCGTAACAGGTACAACCACGGTCAAGGCCTGAAGAGAGTAATAGTTCTGACCCCAGCGTGCTTCGATGGATCCATCCAGATGATGCAGTACTCTTACGGTTGACTTGGGACGCAGCGGCAGAATCGAACCCAGCTTGTCGACCAACTGGTATCGTTGTCCACCGAAGGAAATGGACGAACCGTGGTCGGCTTTGCGCTCATATTCGAAGCAGAAAGCCCGGCGCAGGAATGCAGAATCCGGGGTGTCTCGATACAACGGATTGGGGGATTCGGCGGGGACCGCAAAACGGTGGTTAAAGTGCTCAATAAAAGTGGGCAGAAAGGCATTGGCCTCTTCCAAGGAGCAGATGTTTGCAACTCGAAATTCCACGACCAGGCGATGTTGCAGCGTTCCCCAGAGTCGCTCGATCCGGCCTTTGGCTTGCGGGGACTGGGCACGAATCATCTGGATATTCAACTTTTCCGCCACTTTGGCGAACGGAGTAAGAGTCACGGTCTTGCCTTCCAATTGGTCCTGCAGGGATAGTTTCTGGTCCTTGGGAGAGAAGAAGATGTTCCGACCGTCCGTGTACAAGGAACGGGGCACGCCGTGCCGATCGATGATTTGCCGGAGCACGGTGAAGTAGCCGAGGGTATCTTCCTGTTCCCGAAAGCATAGGCCGAGGATTCGACCGGTAGCGTCATCAATGGCGCCGTGCAAGTGCAAATACGGACCCCGGTCTTCCAGCCAGAAGAAGGGACTGGCATCCATCTGAACGAGCAGTCCTTCCGCTACCGCTCGTTCCCGGGAGCGGCGCCGGCGTGATGCCTTGTGCGAATGGCGGTTCCTGACACCGGCATCCTTGAGGATTCGACCGATCGTCTTCGGGGAAACGCTGATCTGGTCGTGAGTCAACAGCAGTTCAGACATATGCTCCAAGCTGGCGTTCCGATAGGTTGTCAGGGCCAGCCTGAGCACTCGGCCGCGAAGAGATTCGGGCAAAACGTTGGGAGGTTTTCGACCACGGTTCTTGTGGGCCAGGGCCGCGATGCCGTTTTGTAATAGCCCTCCTTTTAGACGGTACACCTGGCGCTCGGAGAGATTAAGATGTTCGGACGCCTGCCGGACGGTCATCCGGTTCTGAATGACTAAGTTCATGATATACGAGCGATCTGCTTCTTTGGGACTCAAAAAAATGTCTCCTCTCATACTGACATTTTCGCTGTCCCGTTATAATATGACAATATCGCTGTCCGGCGACAAAAATCAGATCCGGATTGAGATGCAATATGTTTTGTGTTATACTTTGTTATACGAAATATATTCGTGTTGTGGAGGTGAAAAATATGCTGGCTTTGCGTTTAGACGATGAATTGGAAAAACG
>CAZOJA010000667.1:0-1581 GCA_964579955.1 uncultured Veillonellaceae bacterium
CCAATCATAGAGGGCGTCGATCTGTTCCCAGACACCGGGCGCGGCATAATCCATGTCGAGCGTCAGCATCGAGCGGCAAAGCACATGGCCATTCCGGCGTTTTCCCTCCCGCAGGGCTCCGCCAACAAAGCCGCCGATGTCTTTGATCGCGTCTTGTTGCGCCTTGCCCAGCTTCCGATACTCCGATACCGTTTCTGTCGTCCGTTTGGTCACGCGCACGGCAGTCTTGAACTTTTCCCAGGAAATGTCCTTGTTCTTCCATTTCTTGTCCATTCGGCTGTTGCCGACAGCAATTTTCATACGCCTTGCTCCTCCTCGCCTTTATCTGTAAACCGACGGATCGGAAGGCATCGCTTGTTTGCCGCATCCAGTTCCCTGGCCATACCCTCGGAGATCCGGCTGCCAAACACCCATACCTCTTCGCATTTTCCGAGTAGGACCAGTGCGAAAAATAGTCCGAGTTCACGCTGCTGACGGTCGTCATCGTCCAAAAACTGAGGGAAGAGAAGATGCGGCGCAAGAGGAATATATCCCTTGCCGACTGCCAGCCGGCAGTAGCCCCGCGCGCGGCTTAGGTTGTATTCCACCTCACCCGAGTACGGCGAACAGATGTAGATGAGCGGGCGGTACTGTTTCGCCTTGGCCCGTTCTTCCCTCGCCACCTTCGCCAGTGCCTCGGCGGCGGTGGGGTCTGGGTAGTGTTCGCTGTTACGCAAATCCACCATTACTGCGCCCCACCTTCCGCTCCGGTCTCGATCAGCGGCAATATCCCTTGTGCTTTCAGCAGTTCATAAATGAAGATGCGACCTTTCTGCGTCCAATAGGTGTGAACCTTGGAGTGATTGGTGCCGTCACTCCCGAGATAACTGTGGGTTTTGGTGCAGGTGAATCCTTTTTCAGCATGTTTCTGATACAAAAGCCAGATATTGCCCTGTTTGAACTGCACGCCAAGTTCATGCAAGAATTCGTTCAGCCATTGACCGGATTTCCCATAGTCTTTGGCGATAATGGTGATGGCAACGGCATCCTTGCAATTCAAAATTACGTCATAGTAACTGGCTTTCGGCTTCATCTCGGCAATTTGTTGATTTTTGACGCTTACCAGCGCGGTGAGTTCGGTATTTTTCGTCTGCTCCGCCTTCAGCTGGGTCAGAAGACGAATGCCGAAATCCGGATCTGCCAGCACTTTGTCGATCGTCACTTGCGTCATGAACGCACCGTGCTTTCGGATTGACGGTAAAACCTCATGGGTTACCCAGCGCCGGAACCTTTGCAGTTGTTCCATTCTGAGCCGAATTTCCTTGGGGTACGCATCTTGTACCCCAGCGTGATTTGCTTTCTGGGGCTGCATGGAGAATAGCAAATCGTACAGACCGGTTTCGTTGATAAAGGTGACACTGCGAATTCCCGCTGGCGTATCTACTTCAATAATGGTCTTGTCTTCCCCGAACACTCTCGATAAGCTTCGGTTGTGGTTGCTATCGCCGAAAACAGCGCACACGTCTTTTCCGGCAAACCACGGCTCACCCTCCTTTTGAATCGTCCTGACTTCATTCCCTTCAAAGGCAAACAGTGTTAACT
>CAZOJA010000668.1:0-1580 GCA_964579955.1 uncultured Veillonellaceae bacterium
GTTTTAGAACGATGCAGTGCCACGCTTGGCGGTCGGGATGGCCAATACTTCGGAGGCACTGGGCGACAAAATCGTTGCGTTGGGTGAACAATTCAAACGAACCTGTTCGTCTCGCGAAAAAGTTTCCATTCTGGCTGAATTAGTAGTTCTAATCAGTCAAGATGGCGGTGGTAGCAGTTTCATGTCAAACCAACTCAATGCAATAGTCGGCGGCGCCGGGATGATGCCTGGAACGAGCGCAGATTCAACTATGTGGTAACTGGAGAATACATCAATGAAGTAGTGGTACCCTTTTTGACAACAGAAGATATGCAAAAATACGTGGAGCTCACGACTCTTTCAATCAAGGAGTTGGCAAAATCGTTGCCTGAAGCAATGGATATGCTGAATAGTCGCAAACTGGACATGCAGCTCAATGATTTGATTGCCGCTTTGTAATAACGCCTGGTATTTGAAAAATGCGGGTAGAATTCTGGCTCCAGAAGCATTATCAAATTTTTCAAACATTGTCTATACTTGGTATCAGATATAGAAATTAAAATGGAGAGGTGGAACAAAAATGAATTTAGCACAATTTCCTCGTCGACGTTACACCGAAGGACAGACTCCCCTGGAGTTTCTGCCCCGTCTCACCAAGGAATTGAATGGACCGAACATCTGGATCAAACGGGATGACATGCTTGGTCTGGCCGGCGGCGGCAACAAGACCCGCAAACTTGAATTCCTGGTCGCCGATGCCTTTGCGCAGGGCGCCGATACCCTAATTACCTGCGGCGCGGTTCAGTCGAACCACTGCCGATTGACGTTGGCGGCTGCTTGCAAAGAAGGCCTGCCCTGTCATTTCATCATTGAGGAACGCGTTCCTGGCAGTTACAGCGAGCAAGCTTCCGGCAACAATTTTCTGTTTCATCTGATGGGAATCGCCAGCGTTACGGTAGTGCCCGGCGGCTCCAATATGATGGAAGCGATGGAGAAACTTGCCGATTCGATCCGCCAAAAAGGCGGAAAACCTTATATCATTCCTGGCGGCGGCTCCAATGCGGTCGGCACGCTCGGCTACGTCGCCTGCGCCGAAGAAATCATCGCCCAAGCCTTTGACAAAGGTCTGAATATCGACTGCGTCGTCTGCACCAGCGGCAGCGGCGGCACACATGGCGGTCTGGTTGTGGGCTTCTGGGGTAATAACACCAACATTCCAGTACTGGGCATCAATATCAGCCGACCGAATGAAACCCAGCGCCCGATCATCATCAAAGATGCCGTTGCCACCGCCAAGCGGTTCGGTCTCGATTTCCCCGAAGCAGCGGTTGAGTGTGTGGAAGGGTATGTGGGACCTGGTTATTCGCTGCCAACACCGGAAATGGTGGAAGCTGTGACCTTGATGGCTAGAACCGAAGCCATTCTGCTTGACCCGGTCTATACCGGCAAGTCATTTGCCGGACTGATCGGGCTGATCCGCCAGGGTCGGTTCAAAAAAGGCGAAAACATTGTCTTTGTCCACACCGGCGGCTCTCCCGCGCTGTACCATTACAAAGATTATTTTGCCGGGCAAGCCTGAAAACAGGTTGCCGAACAGGATA
>CAZOJA010000669.1:0-1578 GCA_964579955.1 uncultured Veillonellaceae bacterium
CCTGATGCGTCGCCCGGAACCGGTTGACAAAATTGCGTTTGGCGTGATATTTGCGGCCAGCCAGCTCGCGCAGATCATTTGCCGCATACAGATAATCAAAGTATTCCCGTTGCGGTTCGATAACGAATCTATCCGGTTGGTTCGCGGCCACTGCATCACGCATGACCGGCGACAGCCCTTTCATCAGAAACGAGTCGCCCCGCTGGCGGCTTTCGCCAACCACCGCATTGACCGCATCGGCAAACGATTTATGCGGCGGTGAAAACGGCGGCAGATAATATGTCAGGTCATTGGCTTGCAAGCGAACAATGAGTGAGCTATCATCCATTGCCCAGGCGGTCGAATAATTATCGCGCCAGATGTACAGATTGGTGAAAGTGAACCATGAATTCTCATAATATTGACGGGAAAAAGCCTGGTCAAATACAGGTTTGTCAGTTAGTTCAATCGGTTTGAAATCCAAAAACACTCATCCTTCGATTCACACATTTCTTCCATTGTGATTATTTAACAATATATTGACCCAGGATGCAAGTTTTGCAAACGAGCCTGTGTCAGGCAGAAGCCGGTTACAATCCAGGATTGCAACCGGCGGTAACAGCATTTCATATTTTATGTTCGAACAAACAATTTATGTCTGACTCTCCGGGCCGAGTTCGACTCGCCCGGTCATTTCGCAGTCCCGTGATGCGAAACTGATTTCTTCGGCCCGCAAACGGAACAGAACAAATTTCGGATCATCCGGACCGCTGTAGTAGCGTCCGACGCCGGGCATCGCGGCAAACAATTTGCTGCGGGTAGCGGCAAATAAATCACGCGTGGCGTCAGACACTTCTTCAACCCGGCCGCTGACCCGCAAAATCTCCTGCATTTCACCGACGATACACAGATCGACCCGGTTGTCGGCACTCAGTTCGCCGACTTTTTTCGTTTCCAGGTGGCTGAACAGCCAGATCCGGTTTGCCTCATCGACAAACGGTTTCATCGGCCTTACCCGGGGCCGGCTGCCGTCATAATTGGCCATGAACGCCACTTTACTGCGTAGCAGCGCCAACGCTTCCTGTTCAAACATACCGGACGGCCTCCTTGTTCGTTATAAGTCTGTTACTCTTTCCGTTCGACCGCCAGACCGATTTTCCCTGCCGAAACCGTCAGATTGACTACGGCGCCTTCCGGCACTTCACCTTTGACGAGACTCTTGGACAGCTCGGTTTCCACCGCCCGGCTAATCAATCGGCGCAATGGACGGGCGCCATAATTTGCATCATAGCCTTCGCTGGCCAGACGCTGCAGCACGGCTTCATCCCATTTGAGCGTGATGTTGATCTGTTTCTGCAAACGTTTTGCCAAGCCAGCCAGCATGATGCCGGCAATCTGGCCGACCTGTCCGGCGGACAGGGCATTAAACACGATGATGTCATCGATCCGGTTGAGAAATTCCGGCCGGAAATGGCCCTTCATCAGTTCGAGCACCCGTTCTTTGGCAATGGCAAAATCATTGTTCAGGATTTCGTGTGAGCCAATGTTGGATGTCATGATGATTACCGTGTTTTTGAAATCAACGGTTCGTCCCTTGCC
>CAZOJA010000670.1:0-1567 GCA_964579955.1 uncultured Veillonellaceae bacterium
TCCCGTCGGCCAGTACCTGGTCAACCAGGGTTTGCGGCGTGCCGCAACCGAGGAAGCCGCCCACCATGACGGTCATCCCGTCCTTGACTTTGGCTGCCGCTTCTGCAGCCGAAATGATTTTTGCCATTATTTACACCTCCACTGCCCTGCGGGCCAGCCGGCCCGCAGGGTTAAACACCACAATTATACTATGATATTGTTGTTTTTTACTACGAGTGAATTACAGCAGCAGCAAACCGGCTGACATGATGATGCCGGACCAGATGAGAGTCATGCAGCAATAGCCCATGATATCGCGAACGCCGAGTTTGGCAATGCCGAGCAGCGGCAGCGCCCAGAACGGCTGGATCATGTTGGTCCATTGGTCGCCATAGGCAATGCCCATGACCACTTTGGCCGGGTCAACGCCGAGCGCTATGCCGGCAGGAATGTTGATCGGGCCCTGAACGATCCACTGTCCGCCGCCTGACGGCACGAACATGTTGATTACGCCGCCGGCGAAGAAGGTGAACAGCGGGAAGGTATAGGCGGTCGAGAACGAGATGAACCAGTTGGCGATGATTCCGGCCAGACCGGACGAAACCATGATACCCTGAATGCCGCCGTACAGCGGGAATTGCAGCGCAATACCGCCGGCGCCCTTGATCGCCTGGTCAACGGCCCGTACATAATTGATCGGCGTCATGTGCAAGATAACGCCAGCAATGAAGAACACCATAATCACGATATTCAGCGACAAGTTGCCAAAGCCATTTTTGAAGAAATAATCGCCCAGATACAGAACGCCCATCAGGCCAAACAGCATGTTGATCGCCACACTATTTTCCAGCCAGGTTGCCAGTGTGTGATTTACAGGCGGCTTCTCTTCTTCCGGTTCAACAAGCAACGCCGGATCGACTACTTTCACTTCTGAATCGGACGGGGTCATCAGTTTGAACAGGATCGGCAGGGTGATGATGATCGTCCAGGTGATGATCAGGTTCCAGCTGGAGAAAATCGTCGCGGTGGTGGGAATGATGCCGGTCAGTTTTTCCACCAGATGGCCTTTGGACGCAACAGCCAGCGGAATCGAACCGGAGATGCCGCCGTGCCAGATGACGAATCCGGAGTAACCGGCTGCCACGACCAGCGCGTAGTCCATGTTCTTTACTTTTTTGGCCAGTTCCCGCGCGAGCAGCGCACCAACGACCAGACCAAAGCCCCAGTTAAAGAAACTGGCAACGCCGACGGCGAAGCAGTTCATCATGGCCGCCTGACCGCCGTTGCTGGGAATCGAGGCCAGCATGGTCAAAAAGCTCTTTACCGGCTTGCTTGATGCCAAGGCATGACCGGTAACCAGAATCAGGATCATCTGCATGGCAAACGCTAAAATACCCCAGAGACCATTGCCCCACATGGTGATAATCGCCATGAACCCTTTGCCGGTCAGCGCCAATGCGCCGATGAATGAAATGAACGTCAGAATAATAGCAAACAGATAGGCGTCAGGCAGATATTTTTGTACCAGTGTGACAAAAAACCGTGACATTGCATGCAACATTCTTGTTTCCTCCTCTTTTTTTGTTTT
>CAZOJA010000671.1:0-1565 GCA_964579955.1 uncultured Veillonellaceae bacterium
CCGGCTCGCTGAAACCAAAGCGGACATGCGTACTCGTCCCGTTCTTCGCTGATTGGCAATTTGAATTGACATCAATATAGCACGAAGCGAAAATAACTGTCAAGGGTCGTGCGAAAAATTGCAAAAACGTCAGTTGGTGTAAAGAAAATGCCGGGGATATTGTCCAGACAGGAAATCGGTCGGTTGCGCGCGAACTGATAGAGAGGTTCGCAGTCGCGGTGAAAATAGAATCACATCGGCAGGAGGGGATTTTCTGTGGCCCATTCTGAAATAGAACTGGTTGCCCACATCGAAGAACAGAATCTCAAGATCAGTCACTTGATCTCGCCGGAAGAAAAACAAATCCTACAGGCGCTGATTGAGGAGATTTCGGCAGAGTTTGATATTGCCACGACGCTGTCGGACCCTGACGGCTCGCCGGTATTTCCCTACTGCAATTTTACCGAGCTATGTCAACGGCACATCCGCGGTTCGGCTGAAGGATTGAGGCGCTGCAAACTGGAGGCAAGCCGACAAGGTCAATTGTCAGAAGAACGCGGTGAACCGGTTGTGTACCAGTGCCATGCCGGCATTATCGATTTTACGGCGCCGATTATGCTGCTTAACCGCCGAATCGGCAACGTATCCGGTGGACAGGTCTGGACGGAAAAGCCGGATGAAGCCGCTATCGAAAGACTGAATCGGTATTTTGACGAAATCGGTGTTCAGGACAAAAAAGCGGCATTGTCAGCCATAGCTTCGCAAAAAGTCAATGATCCGGAAAAAATCCGACGTCTTGCTGCTATCTATCACAATATTGGCAAACTGCTGTCCAACTATTTTCACTTTCAGGCGGAATATGGCTATTGGAAAAAATCACTGTTATCGTTGAATGCGCAATTGGAAGAAAGAATCCGGCAACGCACCAAACTGTTGGAAGAAACAGTGCAGGACCTGAATTTGGCGCAACAATTATTGAAAAGTCAGAACGATGAATTGCGACGCGGCGGCGAAATCCAGTCTGTACTGCGGGAAATAAGCGAAGCGGCAGTGTTGGCGAAATCGTTGGATGAGTTGTACGCCACAGTGCATCGATTGCTGCAGAGGGTGTTGCCGGCCAAAAACTTATATATTTCCCTGCTGGATCAAAACACCGGCAAAATCATCCGGCCTTATTGTGTAGATGAAACAAACTCGGTGTTGCAGCAGCGACCTGTCGGCAAAGGGGTGACAGAATATTTCATGGCGTTGGGCCGGGCCGAGTACATCAATGCCGAAGAGTTCTCCCGACTGGTTGAAGCGGGGGAAATAGACAATGAACTGGACACGGCGTTTGACTGGTTGGGAGTGCCGCTCAGCGACTCGCACGGTACGGTTTACGGGGTTATTATCTTGTTCTCGAACAATCAGACGCAGTCGTTCAAAAAAGAAGACAGTGACGTTTTGGCGATTATCGCGGCCCAGGTTTCGATGGCAATCGAAAAAAAGCAGGCTGAAAACGCTCTGCGTGAGAGCGAAGAGAAGTATCGATTCATTACGGAAAACATGGTCGATACCGTCTGGTTGCTGGATGTAAACTCAATGCG
>CAZOJA010000672.1:0-1565 GCA_964579955.1 uncultured Veillonellaceae bacterium
TCATCTCGCAGCCGCGCCCGCCATGTCCATGCGGCACTTCCCATTCATGCCCGCAGGCCTTGCAATTGAACTTCCGTAGCCCACCTGCAGCACAAGGCTTCACTCGATAATTGCCGCCTTCAATCCGCAGCGACTTAGCCTGCCAAAGAAATTGTGCGATCTTGGCATGCGCTTTCGTCAATATCCTGTGAAAAGTCGGCCGGGAAATTCCCATCTGTTCGGCGGCAGGGCCTTGGTCCAGTCCCTCCATATCGGCAAGCCGGACTGCCTCCATCTCCTCAACGGAAATCACAATCTCATCCACAGCATACATAGGTACGCCGACTGGTTTGAACTGTGAGACTGGCGGCAGTTGATCCACATGTCGGTCTTTGGTCGGTCTCATTAAAGCGCTCCTTTATTGAAACCTTGCTTGATTAAATTGTAAGAAAATTTCCTCAAACCGTCAAGCAGAGGCTGCTGCTGTCACTTCACGACAGTTGATGACAGCCGCCTCTAACGGACGGCTATCATCGAATTACTTGTCCATTTCAGGATTCCAGACTTTCCAAACCTTGCCGACCAGTTCCGGTCCTGGCGTCAGCGTCAGTTTTCCCGGCGTCCAGCCAGCCGGCGTTGCCTCGCCAGTGGCGCGAACATGTTGGAAGGCCTGAACTTGGCGTACCAATTCCGAGAAATTTCTTCCTACCGGCGGAGTCATGACTTCCATTGCCTGAATGATTCCATCCGGATCAATCAGGAATCGGCCCCGAATATCCACGCCGGCTTCCTCATCATACACTCCGTAGATTTCGCCAATCTTCCCTCCCGCATCAGACAACATCGCAAAAGGGACTCCGCCCGGCACCATTTTGGAGAGTTCTTCCTCCTGCCAAATCTTATGGCTGAACCGACTGTCACAACTCATGGCCAATACTTGCACACCCAATGCTTGCAGTTCCGGATATCGGGCAGCGACCGCCGCCAATTCGGTCGGTCAGACAAAGGTGAAATCACCCGGATAGAAACAAAGAACAAGCCATTGCCCCTTATAATCGGAGAGTTTTACATTGGAAAATCCGCCATTGACAAATGCATTGGCTTCAAAATCCGGCGCAGGTTTTCCGACTTTCGCCATCAATTTGTTTACCCCCTTTCCGACATTTGGTTCACTGGAGTCCGCAGCTTGCATTGGCGTCGATACAACTGGTCCTTTAGCTGGTTTCACGCATGAAAGCTTTTCTTCCGGCATTGTTCCACCTCCTCGCAAATGTTTCTAAACAATACTTCTTTGCGATTGGCGTTAATCCTTCTGTGATTATGAAATTATTTTCTAATGGCACCTGTGCAGTTTTTACATGCCAGTTTTCCGCCAGACCAATATTCGGTAGTCGCCCACCACTTCACCGTTATCCAGTTGCAAAGGCGCTTCCATCGCCGCAACATGCGTGGAACTTGCCGCTACAGCCACACTAGGGCCGGCGCTCGTAAGCCAGTCCATCATTTCCAATTCCGGCGTAGACAATAACGCCACGCCATGGATCGAGGCATCCTTGGTGCGAATGTTGCGACCAATGGCAACTGCC
>CAZOJA010000673.1:0-1565 GCA_964579955.1 uncultured Veillonellaceae bacterium
GTCAAAATCATTTCTGCACTTCCTCATAAACTTTATACTCCATCCTGTCTGCGAAGATTCATTTCGCGGATTTGATCATCATCGGTCCTTACCAGCCTTCTCCAATGCCTTTGTTCGGAGTTTTTTCAGTTTTTCAAACTGCGAAACGGCGTCCATTATCGCTCTCTCAAGCCGACAGAGCGCTTTTTTTGATGGCCAGTTAGAAAACATGTTGTACCAAAACTCATCGATGTATCTGGCAAGTTGCCAACGAAAGCCAACCTCGTCGGTACGTTCATAGAGCTCCACCAATTGCAACACGTAATGGCCATATTCATTCTTTGACCAGGGATAGAGCCCGATCGGGTCTTCCTGGTTAAATGCATCATTGATCAGTAGGTATAGCAGTGCTAAATCTTGTTTCTCGCCGAGGATTTTATCTTGTAAATCCAGCAAGGCTTCGATTTCGTCGTCGATGAGTTGTGCCTGGCCCAGGTAACCGTTCCGGCGCGAACACAATCGATCCTTGATGAATTTCTCATATTGCCTTTTCCAATAGGTAGTTTCCTTCATTTACAGCCTCCATTCAAAATATATCACGTTGGAAATATGATTTTTTCAAAGAACGCTGCCTGGCTGCAATCAGCCTGCATCTGCAGTATATAAAAAGAGACGGACACTAATGTGTCCATCTCTGCGAAGGCAATATGATTTTTTCAGTCGGGAAGTTTTTTCATTTTCCCGATTACTTTGCGTTTACGGGTATGTTGTCGATATTGGTTGACCAGTCGAACCATCAATATAAATATACTGGAGCACCAACTCATCATTCGCGCCAATTTTTATGATTTCGCCGGGATATATTTGATCTTTGTCTCCTTTGGGCATGGCAACAACCGTAATTATTGAAAGTTTCGTCGGCAAAGAGCCACTAAACCCGAACAACTTCCACCATCCCGGGCCATTTTCCTTGTCGCGCAACAGTTGCCAAATAAAGGCAGCATAGGCTATCGCTTGATTCATTGCTTTTTGCGGCGACTCTTGCACAGTATTCTCATCCTTGACTTCGATAACACACAAATTTGTCTTTCGTCCGCTTTTACCTGCACGTGCTAAAATATCAATTCCACCGCCAGATTTGCCAGCGTAGGTCACAATGCCTGACTTTGCATTGCTTGCGCTGAGCGGCGTGGGCATCTGAAATCTTGCACCACATAAAAGAACAGGGCGAATATTCACCAACGTTTTCTCAGATGAAATCCGTTTAAGCAGATCTGTGAGTATCACGCTCTCAAAGCGATGTTCTGTGTTTTCTTGCGTTGCATTTTGGGTTCTTTGCGGTTTGCCTGCAAAAAACTTACGAAACGCCATCGCTTCTTTACTGTTCCAGGCAAATGTGCCGTTCAGTCCGCCCGGAAAGCCAAAATCTCGCACGTTAGTTTTTGCTTGAGTGGTATTAACTTTTAGACTAACTGTTTTGTTCACTATAAGTCCGGCCACGCTTTGCCCTTCATAGCGCAGATCAAAGCTCACTCGACTTGCATTAGCTGTCTTCACTTTGCTAATCGATAAATATACAAATATTG
>CAZOJA010000674.1:0-1564 GCA_964579955.1 uncultured Veillonellaceae bacterium
TTCGCATCTCATCCGGCTATTTGGTAGCTCACACTCGGCTCCGTTGCTCGGTATGAATTATTATTTTGTCATTTTAGGCTTCCCATGACGCTCAATGGTTACAACTTCTCCGCATTTGCAACACTTGATTTCCAGTTCAACCTCATCTGATTTCAGATCAAATAGTCGTTTTCTACACTTCGGACACTTGATCTGTTCACTCATAGGCACTCCTCCATTATTACATCTTTACGCTCATTACGCCTTTTTGCGTAATTATGGTCAAAAATATACCCTCTTGTAAGTATTGTTTGTAAACTGCAATCACAAAAGGGTAGTTTGACACAGCGATTTCTTATCAGCAATGAGACCAAACTTCTTCAGTTTAACGGTTGCGGCTTGCATGGATACTCCATATACTTCTGTAACTCGAAAAGGAAGATCAAAAAAAGCGATCCTGTCTAATCTGTGGTCAATCCCAGTTACAATCCGTTTTTCACAGATGCCTGCTTCTTTTAAGTAGCTTTGACAAAATGGGATAAACGTTGCTTTTGGCATCGCAACGGCCGAAGCGAAATAGTTTGCCTGATGTTCACGCCATTCCTCGCCGGTTTTAAAGGATCGTTTCTTGCAAGAGTTTTCAATTTGTGGGCGTCTGCAGCAGACAACCGACGGGGTTGTTGCTTCACCAAATAAGCTCAGCTGTTTATGGTTTCGCGTAAATACTCCCGGATGCAACCACCAATGACCGCCCTCATGCAGACCCGTGAAAAGCGCCAGTCCTTCCTTTCCATCTTCCATTACCGAATTGTCCATGATAATACTGCCTCTGCCAACCCGGATATGGCTGATGCGAGAATGCTCGCGATCAAATATTCTCAGTGCTTCTTCGTTAAATGCCGTAGCCCCCCAAATCGGGCCGTCCTTTTCTTCGTAGTAAATGTCGTGGACTTCGACTGTTGCGCCCAAATATGACTCCAAGAAATGCCAATAGTTGATTTTGCTTGGTTCATGCAAAAGTTTAGGCTTGTAGTCTTGCAACAACATTTCTGCCAAGTCATCGATATCGGAGTCCTTTAAAATCGGAGTGTTTGAATTTTTAGCGTCCACTTTGCTCCATTTGAATTCAATCACTGCTTTCCTCCCGTTTTTTCGCTTCAATTTCCCGTATAAATCTTTTCCAGTCTGCTTCGGTGGCAACGCCGGCATTTGATTGGCGCAGTGCAAATCGAGCCATCTCTCCTATCTCACCGTACATCATCACATCCTCGATGTCTGAAGGGATCTCTTTTCGGCCGATAGCCGCCAAATCGTACATTTTGGCTTTGTCTTCTTCTGCAAGTCCTAGTTCCGTTACAAAGAGTTCAATTTTCTCTGGATCAAGTGGTTTCCTGCGGTTGTTTTCAATGTCGCTCAAAAGGCTTAACGATATGCCTAATCGTTCGGACATATCTTTCAGGGTAAGCTCTCTTGAATCATTCATTCGCTTGTGCTTAATAAAATCTCCAAACCGCATGTTCTGCTCTTTCATAATCGCCCCTCTTTCCTTACGCCAATTACGCCATTTTGCGTAATTATAATTATA
>CAZOJA010000675.1:0-1563 GCA_964579955.1 uncultured Veillonellaceae bacterium
TAAGTCCAAGGTAGAAGTTCACATCATTTCAATAATGATTTGCCAATAGTAACGACAAAATGATTTTACCATTTGATGCAAAGCGAAACCAGTCAATTCGAAAAATAATTGTCGACACATAATTAGCAGGATTTAACAGCCAGATAGCGAAATGCGTAAATAAAAAGGGACTGCTGAAAAGATGAGTGTTGATATGAAGCGATTTTTACTCATGGAATGCGGATTGGGACTGTTAAAAAAACAAAAATGGCAAATGGCTGGATTTACCATTTATCCTTGTGTTGTGGAAGATGTTTTGGATTTTTCGGTGCCGGATATTATTTGGCTTGGAACAGCAAAACGGAAATCAATCGATACAAACTTTCTTGCCAAGTTATATCCCAAACTGTTTTTCCTGCATAGCAGCGCCGCAGGTTGTATGCCAACCCACTGGCATGCCTATGCGCAACAGACGGTAAGGGTGGCAGGATCTGACTGGATTGTCGGCAGCAAACTTGAGGAGCCGTTGCCCCCGGCAGTGGCAGAGTATCTGGCGCAACAAAAAACGGCCGATTTAGCGGCCGTCGTGTATATCGTGATATTGGAGTCTGTGTTTCGCGAAACCGCCGAGTGGTGCGGGCACATGTCGTCGGTTGTCGGACGAATGTAAGGAATTGGCGCTGAAACTTCAGCGCAGGGCCAACACTCCCTGCGGGCAGACGTGGGTGCATAGCGAGCAGCCGTCGCAGCGATTTTTGTCAATAGTCACCACTTTATCAACGAAATGAATTGCCGCTTGAGCGCACTCGCTGCATGCCACCAGGCATTTTGCACAGCGGGTGCATTTTTCTGGTGCAACAACGCTGGATTGCAATTTCCAGTGCATGTCCAGCCGTTCCCGGGCGGTGATTTTTGGGATGGCTGCGCCGGTAATATTCTGTATCTGCACTATTCCTTTGCGCTGGAGATAGTTTTCAAGTCCTGCCAACAAAGGTGTGATGATGCCATAACCCTGTAGCATGACGGCGGTGCAAACTTGCACCGCACTGGCGCCGACCGCGAAGTATTCGACGATATCCTGCCAGTTGGCAATGCCGCCGATTCCCTGCAACGGCAAATTGGTGGACTGCGCCAGTTGGGCTATGCATCGCAGCCCGATCGGTTTGACCGCGCCGCCCGAATAGCCGCCGAAGGCGCTATATCCTTTCACGGACGGCAGTGGCTCCAATGTTTCAATGTCGATGCCCATCAGGCACTGCACGGTGTTGATTGCGGCCAGAGCATCGGCGCCGGCATTTTGCACGGCAACTGCAACTGTCTGGATATTGCTGACGTTGGGAGTCAGCTTGACAATCACCGGGATTTTGACAACGGTTTTGACCCAGGCGGTGATGGCGGCCGAAGTATCTTCGTTTTTTCCCAGAGAGGCCCCCATATTATCGGCGAGGCGAAAATGCGGACAGGACAGGTTGAGCTCGAGTGCATCGGCGCCGGCCGCTTCCATGCGGCGAGCCAAATCTTGCCAAACTTCGCGCCGGGTGTCTGCCATAATGCTGGCGATAATTGCCTTGCGGGGAAACTCCC
>CAZOJA010000676.1:0-1562 GCA_964579955.1 uncultured Veillonellaceae bacterium
GACGCGAAGACAGTCCCTGGTATCCGACGATGCGTTTGTTTCGTCAAAGACAGCCCGGCGATTGGGACGAAGTCATCCAGCGAGTGGCAGACGCCCTCAGGCCCCGCTCCCGACCGTTTCGGCAACTCCAGCCTCTGCAAGGAAAACCGCGCGAATTCTTTGCGGACTCAGCTGTTACATATTCGTGCTAATCCGAACCACATAAAATTAAGGATTGACGTAACCGTCAAGTGAGGAGGGACCCTCGATGAAAATTCAGACCACCCGGTTTGGCGAACTGAATGTGCCTGCGGAGTGTATCATCCGTTTCGTTTCCAGTCTCGCCGGTTTTCCCCGCCACAAGCGATTTGCCTTGTTCCCCTACGAAGAGAATAGCCCGTTCTACCTGTTGCAATCTGTCAGCAATCCGGCTCTGACCTTTTTGATGGTCGATCCCTACCGCTTTTTTGATGGATATGTGTTTGAGCTGGACGATGACCTGGCGACCGATCTGGGGTTTTCTGCAGCTAACCCGCCGGCTGTCTATACGCTGACGACGCTGCATGACAAACTGGAGGATGCCACCGTCAATCTGCTTGGCCCTGTCCTGGTCAACTGGGCCAACCGGACGGCAGCGCAGATGACCCTGCACAATTCGTCATACCCGGTGCGTCAGCCGTTATTCCCGGAGGGGTTTAGCCTGGAGCGGAGACGGGACGAAATCCGGGCGCGGCAAATGGTCAAGCCCGTAGCATATGATCAGATGCAGGAGGCGATCGGATGAATATCGCAACAACACGTTTTGGCGAAATTGATGTGCCGGAGCAGTGCATCATCACTTTTGCCGCCGGACTGCCGGGATTTCCCGAGGAAACGCAGTTTGCTCTTTTTCCCTATGAACAGGACAGTCCGTTTTCGATCCTGCAGTCAATCAGCAACCCCGATCTGACATTTTTGTTGGCAGATCCCTACCGATTCTTTAATGATTACGCGTTTGAACTGGATGATCAGGCGGCTGCGGAATGGGGGTTTTCGGAGGAGAACCCGCCCCACGTTTATACAGTGGCAACCCTGCGGGATACGTTGGAGCAAATGACGGTCAACCTGCTTGCTCCGATTATCGTGAACTGGTCCACTCGGATCGGCGCCCAACTGATCATTGAAAACAAACATTATTCGGTTCAACAGCTATTGTTTCCGGAAGGAATTAAAATGAAACCGGCCCCCAAAGAAACCGGACGGGGGGGCTGAGACGATGTTGGTACTAACAAGAAAGCCTGGCGAAAAAATCTTCATCGGCGACAATGTGTCCCTGACTGTGGTCGAAGTCAAGGGTGACAGTGTCCGCATCGCGGTCGATGCGCCGCGAGATGTCAAAATCTATCGCGGAGAAATATTCGAGGCCATCATTGCCGAGAACAAGGCGGCGGCGATCGCCGGCGATATGAAGCAACTGGATGGACTGAAAAAACTCAAGTAAATTGCCCGTTTTCACATAGGAAAAAAATAGAATCAGGGAGGATATGAGCCATGATTATCAACCATAATATCTCGGCTTTGAATACCTATAACCGTTTGATGCT
>CAZOJA010000677.1:0-1560 GCA_964579955.1 uncultured Veillonellaceae bacterium
ATTCGTTGGTGTTCAGTATTCTGAACTTCAGCAATTTCGCATATGGTTCGATTATAATGCTTGGCGCATATATTGGCTACTATACGCTGACACAGCTGGGCTATCCGTTGTGGCTCGCAGTGGGGACATCCATTATCGGCGCCGGATTGTTGGCATATTTTAATGAAAGGATAGCATACAGCACACTGCGCAAACGCAATGCGCCTTCACTATATTTCATGATCAGCGCCATGGGCACCTCGATTTTTTTGGAAAACTTCGTTTATGCGACGATTGGGTCCCGGTTTTACGCTTTTCCTGAGGTGCTGACCCGGCAGAATATTAGCTTCATGGGGATATCGCTGGGGGTTCTTGATGCGTTTGCCGTATTGTTTTCGACGATTGCGATCTGGGGGTTGCATTGCTTTCTGCAGAAAAGCCGCACAGGGATCGCGATACGGGCGGCGTCATACGATATGCAGGTCTGCGAACTTAATGGTGTAAATATCACTCGTCTTATCGGGTTTGTTTTTTTGCTGGCAGGCGCTCTTGCCGGTTTGTCGGGGGTGTTCCTCGGCATGAAGTACATGGTTTATCCGACGATGGGCTGGATTACGAACAAAGCTTATATTGCTGCGGTCATTGGCGGGTTGGGCAGTCTGCCTGGAGCGGTCATTGGCGGGTTGGTGCTCGGCGTGCTGGAGACTTTCGTCTCGGCGTATGTGTCCTCAACTATTCGTGACGTATTCAGTTTTTCACTGCTTGTCGTGTTGCTGCTTGTGATGCCTGCGGGGTTGTTCGGTAAGTATCTGGAAGAGAAGGTGTAGGGATTCGTGGGGGATTACACCGTTGGAGTCATTACGTTTAGCCTGATTTATCTGATTGCGACCGTGGGACTGGCGATTTTTACCGGTTTCACAGGCTTGTTTTCGCTGGGGCATGCGGCTTTTGTCGCAATTGGAGCTTATACCGCAGGAATATTGACTTATTTCTACGGAGTGAATTTTTATCTGGCTCTTTTGGCGTCTGGGGCAATGAGCGGTTTCATTGGATGGCTTATTGGGTTTCCAACATTAAAGGCCAAGTTGCGCAGCGACTATTTTGCCATTGCGACACTGGGCTTTGGCGAAGCGATTCGCGTTTTGCTGGAGAATCTGGATATTACGCAAGGCGCCAGAGGCTTGCCGGGTATTGCAGCAGAAACCACCCTGCCTGTGGTCCTGGGGATTTCTGTGATTGTGCTGTGGGTTGCGCATAACTTTGTCACATCACGCTTCGGTCGAGCGGCTATTGCCGTGAGGGAGGACTTTACCGCGGCGGAAATGATGGGGATCGACCTCTTTGCGGTTCGCATGCGCTCTCTTGTTTTCAGCGCAGTGACCGCTGGATTGGCGGGCGGTCTTTTTGCCCATTACGTTGGATTCATCCAACCGTCGATGTTTACTGCGGCATTGTCGACCCAGCTGACGGCAGGTGTCGTAGCCGGCGGTATGGGCAGCATCAGCGGCCCGGCGATTGCGGCGGTCCTATTTGTGGCAATTCCGGAAGTGCTGCGGGTTGCGAGCATGTGGAGACTTGTTG
>CAZOJA010000678.1:0-190 GCA_964579955.1 uncultured Veillonellaceae bacterium
GTGGCGGATCGGTAGCCGAGGCCGAGGCGCTGCATCAAGTCCTTGGTGGTCATGGAATCGTCTCCTATCTGTCCGTTTAATTTGCCGGCCAATCAGCGCAGAAAGTTTTGCTGACCGTAATCAGCCCGGCTGATTCTCTCATGCCGCGTCGCTCGTTACGCTTTAAGCGTTTTAGAGGGCAAAAAAATAA
>CAZOJA010000678.1:200-1553 GCA_964579955.1 uncultured Veillonellaceae bacterium
GCCAATCACCGCAGAAAATTTTGCTGATCGTGATCAGCCCGGCGGATTATTTTCTTGCCGCGCCGCTCGTTACGCTTTAAGCGTTTTTAAGGGTAAAAAAATAATATCGTCGTAGCTTACGCCGTAAGCGTTTTCAATCTTCTTCAGATGCATTGCATCCGGAAACGATTTGCCCCGCTCCCAGTTCTGGATCAAGCTACGCGATACCCCCATCATTTTGGCGGCTTGTTCCTGGGTGACCCCGCTGTTTACCCGTGCTGCCTTGAGTGTCATTTGCAATCCAACCACCTCCTTCGCCAAAATTATATAACGCTTAAAGCGTATCGTCAACACTTAGAGCGTAATATTTCTCGCAAATCGTTGATTGCTTTATGCTAAAAGCGTATAATTAAAATCATTAGGAAAGGGAGTGGTTAAATGAGTGAGCCCGGAAATAAAGAAGTGTTTGCCGCCAATTTAAAGTTCTATCTTGGCAAATCAGGAAAAGACCGAAACCAGATTTGCGATGAGCTGGGGTTCCCTTATTCAACCCTTTCTGAATGGATCAGCGGCAAAAAATATCCCCGCATTGATAAAATCGAACTGCTGGCCAAATATTTCGGCATCGAAAAATCCGACTTGATTGAACAGCGAAAAGAAAAAGAAAAATCGCTTGATGCGATTTGGGCCGAACAAGCGCCCGTACTGCGGCGGGCCGGCACCATCGCCACCCCCGAAGAACGGCAACGCATCGCCAATATAATTAAAGCCACGCTCGGAATAGACGATAAATGATCGCACCAACGGCGCAGCCGCCGCTACGGGCAAGACTGGCACTAGCCGAACTCACCGCACGCAATATTTTGATTGCAGAAAACATTACCGCGCCGCCGGTGCCGGTCGAACGATTGCTCGGCGAGAGCGCTTTCGTCCATTGGTATGAGGACCCGAAGGAAGAAGGCTTTTGCATCATGGGCGACGATGGTCCGCATGCGTTTTTGAACAAAACCATGATCAAAGGCTGCGACGCGTTTACGCTGGCTCACGAACTCGGCCATATCAAAATGGGCCACATCGGCATCGATCAAGATTTAATCACCCCGTCGCTCGAACGCAATATCAAGCTGGAAGCCGACTATTTCGCTTATTGCCTGTTGATGCCGGAGCGGTGGATACGCGGCGCTGTCGGCGGTGGTCGCAGAGGCTGCGAACATATCCGCGGACTGGCCCATATCTTTGGCGTAAGCTATTCGTCGATGAACAAGCGGCTGGCCAGGCTGGGCTTATATCACCAAGAGCTGATTCACCGGACGTGGAGTGAAATACAAAGACGGTAGGAGGTGCTACCATGCGCCGCAGGTCTAACAATGAAGG
>CAZOJA010000679.1:0-1544 GCA_964579955.1 uncultured Veillonellaceae bacterium
CCGGAGCGGCGCAGCCGGGCCGGGATGCCAAGCCGCGACCGTGGCCGACGGGCGTAGGAAACCGGAGACCGACGCGCCGCGGTGGCGGAAGTGCGCTTCGTGGATGCAGGGCGGCCTGAAGGACGGCGAACGAAAGCCCGCCACCGGATGGTGGCGGGCTGGAGGCCGGACGAGGGACGCGAGGGGCAAGAACTACTGGAAGAGGCGGAGCTTTTACGACAGGTAAACCGGGCCATCCAAAACCGTATAGGCTGAAACAATTTTGCCATGATGGTTGATTAGCGCAATCGAACCGAGTAAATCGGAATTGTTTTCGTGGAGCCTTTTTATTGCCAGTCGGCAGGCCGCGGAATCGGGCACCAATTTGACCAGAAAAATAGAAAAAGTCCGGTCAGTGAATTTGACTTTATTCAGGTCCAGGTCATCAGTCGC
Organism: uncultured Veillonellaceae bacterium; assembly: GCA_964579955.1. GTDB lineage: Bacteria > Bacillota > Negativicutes > UBA1444 > UBA1444 > UBA1444. Next base: position 433 of record CAZOJA010000679.1, read on the forward strand.
ACGGAACAGAAAATCCGGCTCGGAAAAGACAACAGGCATTCTGTCTGGAGCAGACAGGAACGATTCCACATCGTTCAATTCGTAGCAGTAAAATCGGAACCCGTCGTCATTTTCGTGCGTGGCCATGAAGAACGGCCCCTCCCCCTTGTGGTAGAGCGGCTCGGAGACCTGGTCGAAAATGGCGTTGAGTTTCTGCCGGAAATCGGCAATCATTGCTTGGTCCACGTTCAGCACATCCCTTCGGCGTTTAACAATCTCAGTCTCGCATCCTTGCACTGCTGGAGAATTTCGTTAAAGCCGATGATTTCGGCTTGCCGATTGATCAGGTAGGTGTATTCGACAAAACGCCAATCGGTCCTATACAGCTCGAAGGCTAGCTGGGTGGCGCTTGCCGTGTGGGGAATCAGCTCGCGCACTTCGACGACCAGCAGCTTGCCATCTTTCTCGAAGTTTGATAAGTCGACTTTTTTCAAGGCCGCCATAATGAAATGATCGTCAAAAAACACATCGCTTATTTTGCAGAGACTGCTCACGACGGCTTTGGCGTCGAAGAGTTCATAAAAGTGGTACTGCCAGGGCAAAGTCTTTTTGGTGAGCGCCAGGAAAATCGGGTTTTCGCCTTCTTCGTTCAGGGGCGGGGTAACTTGGTCATATTGTGTCGAACTCGTTTGCAAAAACAGACTCACCATTTCTTCAGAACTCATGTTAACAAGACCTTTCTGCATTTTTTCACATAGAACGAGACCGATTATACGCCTGTAGAAAGGCGTTGTCATCCCGGATATCATCGCGAAAAACGTAGATAACCGGCGGAAGGGGACATTTTTTAATGAAATTCAAAGAATAGGGGGGAATATCATGAAATCACTCGAACTTTTCCATTTCAAAGGCAGGCAGGTGCGCACGATCCAGCTGGACGGCGAGCCGTGGTTTGTCGCCGCCGATGTCTGCGACGTGCTGGGGCTGAATAATCCCAGCCAGGCGTTGTCGTACCTGGACAGGGACGAAAGACGGCTCATTACTAATGAGGCATGGCGGACCAACGGCAACATGGCCGTCGTCAGCGAACCGGGCCTCTACTCGCTGGTCCTGCGCAGTCGGCGTCCCGAAGC
>CAZOJA010000680.1:0-1543 GCA_964579955.1 uncultured Veillonellaceae bacterium
AGATCGCAAACGCGAACAGGACGCCTTCGCCATTCTTGAACAGAATCGCTCCCAGAGTAAATGCACCGATAATCGAACCAACATAGGATTCAAACAAGTCAGCGCCCATACCTGCCACGTCACCGACATTGTCACCGACGTTATCGGCGATAACCGCCGGGTTGCGCGGATCATCTTCGGGAATGCCAGCTTCCACTTTACCAACAAGGTCAGCTCCGACATCAGCCGCTTTGGTATAAATACCACCGCCGACGCGAGCGAACAGTGCGATCGAACTGGCGCCCAGGCTAAAACCGGTAATATGCTCGACATTTTGATTGAACAGCAGATAGAAAGCGCCCAGGCCAAGCATGCCAAGACCTGCGACAGACATGCCCATGACAGATCCGCCGGAAAAAGCGATTTTGAGTGCAGGGCTCATACCATGCTGGGCGGCGGCGGCAGTGCGAACATTCGCTTTGGTTGCAACCTGCATGCCAAAATAACCGGCCATAATGGAACACAAGGCCCCAGCCAAGAAACATACGGCGGTTTGCCAATTGATGAACAGGGACAGAACAGCAAAAACAATGACGATGAAAATTGCGAGGTAACGATATTCACGATAAAGAAATGCCATCGCACCTTCGTGAATGTAGCCGGCGATTTCCCGCATTCTCGAATTGCCGGGGTCCGCGCTGCTGATACCGACGCTTAAATAATAAGCGAAAGCCAGTGCCAGTACGCCAGTGAGAGTTGACCAGAGCAGGTACTTTTCCAAAATTGCATCCTCCTTTAAATTGGCTGAATAATTTAGAAAAAACAGTTAAATAACCGTGATAAATGGGTGATATAGAGTACGCCATACTGCGGATTTTTGGAAATATGCAACCTGTTGCGTCTGCAAAAAAGCAGCGGTACGATTGCACCGCCACTTTATCGACAGAAAACCAAACTATTGCATCATGCGAACCAACGCCATGGTAATGACTCCAAAAACAACCCCCAAGACCATTGTTGCTTTGGCCAGCATTTCATCGAGTCCTTTTTTCTTTCCACCAAACAGCGTCTCTGCTCCACCGGCAATCGAACCAGAAAGTCCGGCGCTTTTTCCGGACTGAAGAACAACGGTTGCGATTAGCGCAATGCAGATGACAGCCTCAAGAACCATCAATAATGTAAGCAATGTTTCGGCACCCCCCAACTTTACTGCTACATTTTAACACAGGCGCTTTCGGCTTGACAATCAATTTAATGAGAAAATTTCAATAAAAAAAGCAGGCTGAATGTTCGTATCAGCCCGCCAAAGCAGCTTTAAACAAGGGAAGAATTATCGATTACTTTTTTAAATTGTAAAATACTTTGCGTCCGCCGAACTGTGCTGCTGAACCGAGTAGTTCTTCGATCCGCAGCAGTTGATTGTATTTTGCCACCCGGTCGGTACGAGCGGGGGCGCCGGTTTTAATCTGACCGGCGTTGGTAGCTACGGCGATATCTGCAATGGTTGCGTCTTCCGTTTCGCCGGAACGATGGGAAACAACGGCGGTGTAGCCAGCGCGTTTCG
>CAZOJA010000681.1:0-1542 GCA_964579955.1 uncultured Veillonellaceae bacterium
CGAAACGCGCTGGCTACACCGCCGTTGTTTCCCATCGTTCCGGCGAAACGGAAGATGCAACCATTGCCGATATTGCCGTAGCTACCAACGCCGGCCAGATCAAAACCGGCGCGCCCGCTCGTACTGACCGGGTGGCAAAATACAACCAACTGCTGCGGATCGAAGAGCTGCTGGGCACAGCTGCCGGGTTCGGCGGGCGTAAAGTATTTTACAATTTAAAAAAGTAACTGACAGGCGTTGACCCCTTATAGTTGCTATTGCAGGCTGAAACAAACCATCAGCCTGCTTTTTTTATTGAAATTTTCTCATTAAATCGATTGTCAAGCTGAAAGGGGCTGTGATAAAATGTAGCAGTAAAGTTGGGGGGTGCCGAAACATTGCTTACATTATTGATGGTTCTTGAGGCTGTCATCTGCATTGCGCTAATCGCAACCGTTGTTCTTCAGTCCGGAAAAAGCGCCGGACTTTCTGGTTCGATTGCCGGTGGAGCAGAGACGCTGTTTGGTGGAAAGAAAAAAGGACTCGATGAAATGCTGGCCAAAGCAACAATGGTCTTGGGGGTTGTTTTTGGAGTCATTACCATGGCGTTGGTTCGCATGATGCAATAGTTTGGTTTTCTGTCGATAAAGTGGCGGTGCAATCGTACCGCTGCTTTTTTGCAGACGCAACAGGTTGCATATTTCCAAAAATCCGCAGTATGGCGTACTCTATATCACCCATTTATCACGGTTATTTAACTGTTTTTTCTAAATTATTCAGCCAATTTAAAGGAGGATGCAATTTTGGAAAACTACCTTCTCTGGTCAACTCTCACTGGCGTACTGGCACTGGCTTTCGCTTATTATTTGAGCACCGGTATCAGCAATGCGGAGCCCGGTAATGCCCGGATGCGTGAAATTGCCGGCTTCATTCACGAAGGCGCGATGGCCTTCCTATATCGTGAATACCGCTACCTCGCAATTTTTATTGTCATTGTTTTTGCCGTTCTGTCCCTGTTCATCAATTGGCAAACCGCCGTATGCTTCCTGGCTGGTGCTTTGTGCTCCATTATGGCCGGTTATTTTGGCATGCAGGTTGCCACCAAGGCAAACGTTCGCACTGCTGCCGCTGCGCAACATGGAATGAGCCCAGCATTAAAAATCGCCTTTTCCGGCGGATCGGTTATGGGAATGTCCGTTGCGGGTCTTGGCATGCTTGGACTGGGTGCTTTCTACCTGCTGTTTAACCAAAACGTCGAACATATTACCGGTTTCAGCCTGGGCGCCAGCTCGATTGCGCTGTTTGCCCGTGTCGGCGGCGGTATTTATACCAAAGCGGCTGACGTCGGAGCTGACCTTGTCGGTAAAGTTGAAGCCGGCATTCCCGAAGATGATCCGCGCAACCCGGCGGTTATTGCTGACAACGTCGGTGATAATGTCGGAGACGTGGCCGGTATGGGTGCTGACTTGTTCGAATCCTATGTTGGTTCGATCATCGGTGCGTTTACGCTGGGAGCGATTCTGTTCAAGAATGGCGAAGGCGTCCTGTTCGCGTTTGCGATCT
>CAZOJA010000682.1:0-1539 GCA_964579955.1 uncultured Veillonellaceae bacterium
TGGCGGCTGTTCAAGATCGATGCGGTCATGGACTTCTCTTTGGTCGGCATTGTCGCCGGAATCAGCGCGGCGATCGCTGGCGCGAACGTCGGCATCTTTGTCTTGTCGACCTACAACACCGATTACATCCTGGTGCGGCAGCCCGATTTTTCGGCTGCTGCAGCAGCGTTGCGGACGGCGGGATACAAGGTGGTTGAATCATAACGGACAGGGAGAGTGTTGACGATGTACAGTTTCAAGAATGACTACAGTGAGGGCGCGCATCCGGAAATATTGGCGGCGCTTGTCCGGTCCAACCTGCAGCAGCAGGACGGATATGGCGAAGACGAGTTTTCTTTGCAGGCGGCGGAGTTGATCAAACAACAAATCGGCCTGGCTGATCCCGACGTTCATTTTCTGACCGGCGGGACCCAAGCCAATCTCACGGCGATTTCTGCCTTCCTGCGGCCGCATGAAGCGGCGATTTCGGCCAGTACCGGCCATGTGCTGGTCCATGAGACCGGCGCGATCGAAGCGACCGGCCACAAGGTGATTTCGGTGGACAGCAGCAATGGCAAGCTGACGGCCGAACAAGTGCGGAAGGTTGTAACCGGACACGGCGACGAACACATGGTGAAACCGCGACTGGTGTATTTGTCGCAACCGACGGAAGTCGGCACGATTTATTCCCGCCTGGAAATGGAACAAATCAGCCGGGTTTGCCGCGAACTGGGATTGTGGCTGTTTGTCGACGGCGCCCGTCTGGGTTCGGCGCTGTGCGCTGCCGGCAACGACCTGAGCTTGCCGCTATTGGCAGGACTGGTTGATGCGTTTTACATCGGCGGCACCAAAAACGGCGCCTTGCTCGGCGAAGCCCTGGTCATCCGCGCTGAGGCGCTCAAGGCCGATTTTCGCTACCATATGAAGCAGAAAGGGGCGCTCTTGGCCAAAGGGCGACTGATCGGCATCCAGTTCCTTACGCTATTTACCGGCGAGTTATATTTTGAACTGGCCAGGCATGCCAACCGGATGGCGGACCAGCTCCGGCAGGAGCTGCGTCAGGCCGGCTATCGCTTTCTGACCGACTCGCCGACCAATCAGATCTTTCCGATCCTGCCCACCCATATCATCGATGAATTGCTCAAGGAATATTCCTTTTATGTCTGGGAAAAGGTCGATGCAGAGAACGCGGCGGTCCGGCTGGTCACATCCTGGGCCACGCCGCCGGCGGCGGTGGAGGGGTTCCTGCACAGACTGCGGGAATTACAGGCCCAGACGCGCTAACCGTTCAATCATCCCAGTCCAGCGACCGCTGAACCGCTTTGTTCCAGCCCCGGCAGAGCTTCTCTCGGAGCGGGGCGTCCATCGCCGGCTCGAAGCGGCGGTCGATTCGCCACTGCTTTTTCAGTTCCTCCCGACTGGGCCAGAAGCCGGTTGCCAGGCCGGCCAGATAGGCGGCGCCCATGGCCGTCGTTTCGGTGATGTCCGGCCGTTCGACCGCTGTGCCGAGGATGTCGGCCTGAAATTGCATCAATAGATTATTTACTGTTGCGCCGCCAT
>CAZOJA010000683.1:0-1536 GCA_964579955.1 uncultured Veillonellaceae bacterium
AGAAACACTTCACTATATTGTTTGCGAGTTAACGACAACAGTCCATCGAACAGAATAAACCCGCCAACAACCAGCACCATGATCGGCAGCATCCGCTGATAAAGTTGCATGTCAATTTCTACTCCGGTGTACCAAACGACCGTAAACATGGCGGCATAGGACGCAGCAATAACAATGGCCATATCGCCTAAAAAAAAGACAAACCTGCGCACACCCGGAAGACGTCTTCGCATGCCGCTCCTCCCTACCCGTTTCACTTTGTCCTGTTTATCGGCCAACTGTAAGACTAAGCGTTATAATCCGACAGTATCAAATCTAGAAGATCCGCTTCGGAAAAATTCTCGATTACATATTGTCTTTCGGCATCAGGCTGAATCTTCCCTGCAAGCCACTGTGAATAAAACGCCAATATCCCTGCGGCAATGTCTTGGGGCTCTGTTCCAGCGAACAATCGGGATGGTTTTCCCTGCAACACTTCAGGCAAAGCACAGGTGGGAGATGCCAACACGGGGGTTCCGCAGGCCATCGCTTCCAGCACCGGCAGGCCAAACCCTTCGCCGTCAAGGGATGGCATGATGAATACATCAGCGGCCTGATAACGAGGAACCACTTCTTCGTCCGGCACATAACCAAGAAACGTCACATTTTCCGCAACACCCAGCTGCTGCGCCAAGTTTTCCAATTCGCTGCGCAAAGGTCCTTTGCCGCCAATGATCAATCTTGCCAACGGAATGGCTTGCTTCACCTGTTGAAATCCCTTGATCAGATTGGCCAGACCCATCCGTTCTTGCAGAGCCCGTAGCGTAAAAACAACAAAATCATCAGGTGAAATGGACAGTTGATTGCGGACCATTGTTCGGTCTTGCGGCAAAACAAATTTTTCGACATCAACCCAATCATGCACCAAGCGAATTTTTGATTCCAACACCTTATAATTGGCCAGACGCACACGCGTATATTCGGAAATGACATGAATTTTTTCACTTTTTTCATATACGGAAGCTTCGATAAATGTCATCATTTTTTCTTTCATGTTCGTTCCCTGCGGCAGGGTTCCCAGCATGCGATGGTGGTACACCATTGGATCATGCTCTGTAATGATTTTTTTCACCTTATCCGATAGATAGCGTGACAGCAAGAAAAACGTCATATGATCATGACCATGTAAAACAGCCGGTTCACTGTTGCCAAAGTGCCGCCGCCAATCACGCCAACAATGATGCATCATTGTACAAAAGTTCAACATCGAGTTTCGTCCGCGTTGGAAAGCAAAAGTATAGACGGGAACCCCATCCAACTCATATGCTTCGCACTGTTGGTTCGGACAAAAAACAACCGCATCATAGCCGCGTTTTCGCAAACTGCGCGCCTGCGTCATCACAACCACTTGAAGCCCGCGTTTAATTCGAGGATCAGCGGAAGAAAGAAGAACGATGCGATGCAATATCATGCGCCTCCGTATGTTTTTGCAATCAGTTTACGAGCCTTTCTGACAAGCGCGGCAGGAAACCTTGGCTTTTTTAGTTCGGCATCGAT
>CAZOJA010000684.1:0-1533 GCA_964579955.1 uncultured Veillonellaceae bacterium
CACGGCGGTGCAGTAGTTACTCTACGTCGAATATCTTGCCGGGATTGAGAATCAGATTGGGGTCGAGTGCCAGCTTGATCCGACGCATCATGTCCAGTTCCACAGGGTCGGTGAATCTCTGCATCAAGTCCTTGCGCTTGTAACCGATGCCATGTTCGCCGGAGAGCCGGCCACCCAAACGGTACACGATTTCGTACAGTTCGTTTTCAAACCCGCTCAGACGCTGATCCCATTCGTCTTCCGACAAATCCCCGCGATACAGGGTCAGGTGGATATTGCCATCGCCAGCATGGCTGACCATACGGATCGCCAAACCGTATTTTTCGGCGATGCGGTTGCTGGCTGCCACCGCTTCGGGAATCCGGTCGACCGGGACCACGATGTCTTCGAAGGATTGGACGGCGCTTTCCAATCGAGTCGCTTCGGTAAAAGCCCTGCGGGCTTTCCAGATTTTTTGCGAATCGGCCACCAGCACGGCAATAGCGCCACTTTCACTGCAAAGCTCATCCAGGGCCACGGTTTTGTTTTCCAGGTTTTCTTCGTTGTCCGCCTCCAGCTGAATGATCACATAATGTCCGTGATCGCTGTGCGGCAGCCCTTCCTGTAGAAACCGCTCAACGCTTTGCACCGCCGCGTTGTCCATGAACTCTACGCAAGTCGGCGTCAGGCCGGCCCGCAGCATCAAGCCGACGATGGCGATTGCGGAATCAACATTGTCAAATACCGCCAGCACATCGATGACGTGCGCAGGCAAAGGTTTCAGTTTTAGTGTGACTTGCGTGATGATGCCCAGCGTTCCTTCCGAGCCCATGACGAGCTGTTCCAGGCAATAGCCGGTGGTGTTTTTGTTCAGACGACTGCCAAGCCGCACGACATCGCCAAGCGGTGTCACCATTTCGAACTCGTAGACCTGATGCCGGGTCGTACCGTATTTTACCGCCCGGTTGCCGCCGGCGTTGGTGGCGAGATTGCCGCCGATAAAGCAGCTGTCGCCGCTACAGGGATCACCGGCATAAAAGAGACCGACCGACTTGGCGGCCTTTTGCACTTCGTCCGTGCGGACCCCGGCCTGCACGGTCATATACATCGCTGCCGCGTTGACCTCGATGATCTGGTCAAAACGTTCCAGCGACAAGACGACACCACCGCCCACGGGAACCGCGCCGCAGGCAAGACCGGTGCCGGCGCCGCGCGGCACGACCGCAAAATTAGCTTGGTTGGCCAATTTGATAATCCGGGAGATCTGTTCGGTTGTCGCCGGCAATACGACCGCCTCCGGCAGACAGGCATATTTGCTGTCCGGCGTTTCATCATTGGCATAGATAGTGCATTTTTCATCTTCGGAAAAGCAATATTTTTCGCCGACGATCAACTTTAATTCGGTAAGGATATCGGGAGTAACAGGGTTGTATGATTTCATCGATTGTATCCATCCTTTGTTGTCGACTCATTGAATGATTTCACCGCGAAAAATCTCTGGGTTAGATTATTTTCATAATTTACATATTCGCTGAGCAGGCGTGAAATCCCTTG
>CAZOJA010000685.1:0-1523 GCA_964579955.1 uncultured Veillonellaceae bacterium
TCAGATATTTGCCATCCTGGCGGATAATCGCCGCCGTCACCTGAAACTGCAAACCAGTCACCCTTTCCCAAAAAAAGTTGTGAAAACAGTTTAACCATCAAATTCGGCGCGGCAGCAAAAACTCCCCCGCCCGGTCACAGTTCCTGCGACATTTTGTTTGCCGGCGTCAGCCGCTCGATCACGAAATCAATAAATACCCGCAGCGCCGGCGATATCCATTTGTCCTTGTGGTACAAAAGCTGCGAGGTCACGCAAAATGCCGGGCCGGCCCAGGGCAGCACCGACAACTTGCCGGCAGCCAATTCGGCCTCGACCGTGGCGCGCGGCAAAAAGCCGAAACCCCAGTTGTGGCTGACAAACTTCTTGATCACTTCCAGGCTGCCGATCGACATGACCGAGCCGGGCCGCACCTGGGACTGATACAAAATACTTTCGAACAGCAAATGATAACTGCAGGACTCTTCGGTCAAGATCAGCGGCTGCCCTTGCAAATCGCGGGGCAGCACCTTTTTTTTCGCCGCCAGCGGATGTCCGGCCGCGGCAATGACGACCATCGGCTCTTCCGCCAACACATGCGTCACGATATCTTCGGCCACGCAGCGGTTATCCAGCACGATCGCCACATCGACGACATTCTTCCGCAGATGCTGATAAAAATCGTCACTGGTGTCAAAGCGGATCTTCACTTCCACATCCGGATACAGCGCCCGAAAATCGATCAGCACGTCCGACAGGCGGTAGATGCAAAGCGACTCCGCCGTGCCCAGCTCGATCACCCCTTTGGGCGAAACCGAACTGCACACGACCTCTTTCGCTTCATTCGACAAGTTGAGCAGTTTTTCCGCATAGGCGTAGAATTGCCGGCCATCGGCGGTCAGCTTGATTTGTTTGCCGATACGTTCGAACAGCTGGGTCTTCAGTTCCTCTTCCAGGGTCTGAATATGAATGGTCACCGTGGACTGGGCATAACCCAGCGTAGTTGAGGCTTTGGTAAAATTGAGCTGTTTCGCCGCTTCCACAAACGTCGCCAGTTGCCGAAAATCCACACGCATCGCTCCATCAATCGTTTTTATCGAATCATATCATCTAAACTATCAATTTTATCTATCGTTTCTACCATGATATGATAATTCCTGACAGAAGTCTACCGGCAAATGAACAGGGAGTGAGATAGATGGACAACGCAGCGCTATGGATCCGGCACGCCAATGAAGCCGACGTACGCAATATCTACCGCCTGCAGTTCAACGAAGGCTGGCTGCTCAGCGCAAGTGAGATCGCCCGCAACCTGCAGCAACTGTATGTGATGGAAAACGAAGCCCGGTTGATCGGCGTGCACCTGGCCGCCCAGAACAGAGCGCCGCGCTATGCGCCGGCCGTTCATCCCCTGTTCCCACAAAAAACCGTCGAGGAAATGCTGCTGCGCGGCGCGCATCTCCTGGAAACCGCCGGACAGTAGGTCAGCCGTCCTATGGCTGGGCCGCCTCGACCTGGCGGAATTTTTCCCGCACAAATCCGATCAG
>CAZOJA010000686.1:0-1523 GCA_964579955.1 uncultured Veillonellaceae bacterium
GGGTCCGTCAATTGCGGGAAATGCGGGGAATAAAATTGGAACAGCTTGCCCGCCTCACCGAGGTCGAGCCTTCGACCTTGTCGCGTTATGAATCAGGCGATATTCGCAATCCTTCGGTCACGATTCTGCAAAAGATCTGCAATGCCGTGGATATCACCCTGCCCGAATTTTTTCTGGGCCTGGAGGAGCCGACGCAGCATTCCCCGGATGATGAAAACCGTCTTCCGGGATTCGATGAAGCTGTTCTGATGCGTCGGGCAGCGCAATATCCGCCGCATTTGAAGATGATGCTCCTGAAATACATGGATTATCTGGAGTATCTAAAACAGAAGGGAGAGTAATCTATTGATTAACATCGACGCCATGCTCAAAATCCGAAACATCACCGTGCATAGGGGACAGGTCCCTGCGCCATACTGCGCAATCTACACAAAAGGAGCCGACATTCACCAGCCTAATGTACTCACGCTTTCCGACCGCATCAAGTTTTCGCCGCAGGAAGAACTCGAATTGTTCGGCTACGGCATTAGCTACAACAGTACCTTGTCCCGGTTCGACCAAGCCTCTTGGTTCGGTTTTCAGTTTACCGACCCCCGGTCGCCGGAGCAAAAGGAACTCCAGAAAATTGCCGCCGAAATACTCATCGAACTGGAAGAATTGTCTGCGGTATTATCCAATCCTTCGGTTGGCGTCGCTGATCTTGCCAGGATTTTCAACTGCCGCGAAGAGCTGATCAATGTCCGGATGAGCTGTCCAGACGTGATCAGGCTTTGGAATCAAAAAGACGGCAAATTCGAACCGGTTCTGCTTCACAAAGAAAAATAAGCCGTTGCGGTTACATCCGCATTCAGGCAGTAAAAAACCGCGCTTCCAAAAAAACGGAGCGCGGTTTCTGTTTCCCTTATCTACAATACCCGCCAGTCCTTGGACAAGAGGTCGGTGTGGGTGGCGTTCCACGGCATGCACCGATTGGGCGGCAGGCAGCGCATGATGAACGAATTCATCTCGATTTTCGCGCCTTCTTTGAATACTGACGACAAATAATCGCCAGCAATGACTTTTTCGCTCGCCTGGGGCACCAAAAAGATGAACTCGCCGAGATTTTGCCAGCCAACCCGCTGTAGCCGCTTGCCTTCTTCCAGTTTTGTCAGTGCCACATCAAATCCAAACCGTTGTTCGACCACGCTCGTCATTGCCGTGTTCCTCCCTATCGCTTGGTTATTCCGGCCATTTCCCGAATAGCCTGAATATTATATTCTACAGGGAGGCGTGGAATCCTTCCTTACTTTTTGCTGTCGATATAACCGATCGCAGACAGCACCGCGACCAGTCCTTCGCCGGTCGCCCGGGCGATCTGCCAGGGTTTGCCGGTGCAGTCGCCTGCCGCGTATACGCCGGGCACATTGGTTGCCTGGTCGCGGTTCACCTTGACGAACGGGCCGTCCATCTCCAGCTCCGGCAGCAGGGTTTCCGCCGGGTCGGACTGACGCAGGATAAAGATGCCTTCCACGTTCAGTTCACCG
>CAZOJA010000687.1:0-1521 GCA_964579955.1 uncultured Veillonellaceae bacterium
TTGTGTGGTTGATTTTAATGGAAAAGTTGTACTATCCGAAGGTTGCGTAATTACCGAAAAAACGATTCAACGGCTTGATGCGTGGGATATTCGGGAAGTCTGCATCGATTGTCCGGACAACACAAGTACCGGTGCATAATAAACCGCAAATGACATTATAATTCTTTATCATCATGACTTCCCGTTGTTTGAGCGGGGAGTCTTTTGTTTTGGCAATGTGATTCGCCGGAACCGCATATGTTATAATTGCATGAATGCAGAGTAATCAGTAGTTGAGAAGGCTAGACATGTTGATGGTTGAATGGAAAAAGAACTTCGCGATCATGTGGGCGACACAGTTCATCGGGATGAGTGCCATTACGGGCATGATTTCCTTTTTGCCGCTATACGTTACGGTTTTAGGCATTAATGATCCGAGCGAAGTAGCAATGTGGTCCGGAATTCTTATGGGCGCTGCTTCATTTTGTGCAGCACTGTCCAATCCATACTGGGGTGCGATGGCAGACCGCAAAGGCCGCAAGCCGATGGTCGAAAAAGTATTGTTCATGTATGGCCTGATCATTATCGCCATGGCTTATGTTGCCAATGTTTATCAATTGTTGACGTTGCGCATATTGCAGGGGCTCTGCGGCGGGTTTATTGCCTCGGCTACTGCGCTCGTCCTCAGCATGACGCCGCCGGAAGAAATTTCTTTTACAGTGGGAATGTTTCAGACCTCGATCATCGTCGGCGGAACAACCGGGCCGATGCTGGGCGGCTTCATCGCCGACTACTTTGGCTACAGGCAGCCGTTTGTTGTTTTTGGCAGCTTGTGTTTGTTGGCTCTGCTCATTGTTCGTTTTGCAGTCACGGAAAAATTTGCACCGGTCGTGAAAAATAAAGCAACACCGTTAAAACAGACGTTTCAATATATTTGGTCGCTGGGAGATTTGCGGCTGATGCTGCTTGTGCAGTTTTTGGCCCAGTTTGCCATGCAGGGAATCGGGCCGGTGCTGCCGTTATATATCCGGGGCATCGTTCCGGATATCAGCAGCCTGGCCAGTGTTTCCGGCGTCATTATTGCGATTGGCGGTGTGACCAGTGCAATTGCTTCCGCCAGCATGGGGTCCGTCAGCAAGCGGTTTTCCCACAAGCAGATCCTGATTGCCGCTTCGCTGCTGGGGGCTTTTTCTTTTCTGGGACAACTGGCGGCCGATGACATTGTCACATTTGCAATACTGCGGGCTATTAACGGCCTCAGTATCGGCGCGATGATTCCCAGCTCCAATACGATTATCACCGTTCTCATCCCTGAGTCCAAACGCGGCGCAGCATATGGCATCACCAGCGGTGCAGGCCTGATGGGTAATGTACTGGGGCCGGTCTGTGCCGGGATGCTTTCTCTATTATTTGGCATCACGGCAATATTCTGGATTACAGCGATCCTGTTTGGCGCTGTCAGTGCGCTGCTGTTTGTTTTCGCCAAAAAGACCTACGCCATGAGCGAGAGTGAACAGCAGGTTTAGTCGTATTGTTACAATC
>CAZOJA010000688.1:0-1521 GCA_964579955.1 uncultured Veillonellaceae bacterium
GCGCAGGGCGAGTCGCTGGAAAACCAGACTCAGTACTATCTGGGATTGATCGAGTCCAATCCAGAGCATGAGTTTGCCGGCGTGTTTGCGGACCAAGGCATCACCGGGACCAAAGATGATCGGCCAGAGTTCCAGAGGATGCTGGCGCTTGCTAGAGCAGGGAAACTCGATGTGATCCTGACGAAGTCCATTTCCCGGTTTGCCAGAAACACGACGATTGTGCTGGAACTGGTGAGGGAACTGAAAGGGCTGGGCATCGAGGTAGTGTTTGAAAAAGAGCAAATATCGAGCCTGAGCGGGGACGGTGAGCTGATGCTGACCGTCCTTTCTGCTTTTGCCCAGGAAGAAAGCAAAAACGTGAGTGAAAATATCAAGTGGCGGTACCGGCGTAAGTTTCAAAATGGAGAAGTTGCCATTAACACCACAAGGTTTCTCGGTTATGACAAAAACAAAAACGGTGAGCTTGTGATCAATCCCGGACAGGCAAAAGTGGTCAGGCGGATTTTTGACGACTATATTGGTGGCAAAGGAAGCTTTGTTATCGCAAAAGACTTAAACGCAGAAGGCATAGAAACCGTTTCCGGCGGCATGTGGCATTCCAGCACAATCCTGGGCATCCTGAGGAACGAGAAATACAAAGGGGACGCCAAACTGCAAAAAACCTTCAGCAAGGACCATCTGCGCAAAAAGAAGTGCGTGAACCACGGCGAAATCGACAGCTATTACATTGAAAACAATCATCCGCCGATTATTTCCCGCGAAGTCTGGGAGGAAGCACAAAGGCGGATAGCGCTCGGGGCTAAGGCTAAAGGCAACGGCGAAGAAACAAAAAACAAATATCAGAACCGCTATCCCTTGACCGGTATGCTGTTTTGCAGCAAATGCGGCGCTCCTCTAAGTCGCCGGACATGGAACAGCAACCATTCCTGTAAAAAGATTGTGTGGCAGTGCAGCAACTACATTAAGAACGGAAAACACGCTTGCCAAGGTACGACAGTTGACGATGCCTTGGTCAGCAGGATGAATATACAAAACGCAACCAAGGTTGAGGAGGTTATGAGATATGGCGAAAAACATTACCGTTATACCGGCAAAGACAAACCGGTCGAGCCTTGCGGAAAATCTGGAGCCGAAGAAAAAGCGGGTAGCCGCTTACTGCCGGGTATCGACCGATCAGGAAGAGCAGTTATCAAGCTACGAAGCCCAGGTTAACTACTATACGAACTATATCGAAAATCATCCGGATTACGAATGCGCCGGGATTTATGCCGATGAAGGCATCAGCGGCACCAGCACTAAAAAACGCGAACAGTTCAACCGGATGATCGAAGATTGCAAAGCTGGAAAAATCGACATGATCATAACGAAATCCATTTCACGGTTTGCGCGCAACACGCTTGATTGTCTCAATTTTGTCCGGCTGCTAAAAGACTTGGGAATTGGGGTGATGTTCGAGAAGGAAAATATTTTCACACTCGACAGCAAGGGCGAGGTGCTTTTATCCATTTTGAGCTCGCTGGC
>CAZOJA010000689.1:0-1518 GCA_964579955.1 uncultured Veillonellaceae bacterium
AATGCTGCCCTTCAGGCCAAGATCACCACTGCCGAAGCAGCGGCGGCCCTCATCAAACCGGGGATGAACCTCGGAACCAGCGGATTTACTCCTGCCGGTTATCCCAAGGCTGTCCCGATGGCTTTGGCGGCTCGGATGAAAGAGAATCCTTTCAAAGTCAACCTGTGGACCGGCGCCTCTGTTGGCAAGGAACTGGATGGTGCGTTGGCCGAAGTCAACGGGATTGCCAAACGTTTGCCGTACCAGACCAATGATGCGATTCGCAAGCAGATCAACGCTGGTCAGCTTGAATATACCGACCTCCATCTCAGCCATGTCGCGCAGATGTCCCGTTATGGATATCTCGGCGGCGAAGTGGATGTTGCTATTGTAGAAGCATGTGCCATTACTAAAGAAGGACATATTGTCCCGACCACCTCGCTCGGCAACTCCGCATCGTTTGTTCAGAGCGCCAAGCAAGTCATCGTTGAAGTCAACGTGACCCAGCCGATCGAACTGGAAGGCATGCATGACGTTTACATTCCGCTTGATCCCCCCAATCGTCAACCGGTTCCGCTGACCAAGGTCGATGACCGGATCGGCACACCTTATATTGTCTGCGACCCTGCCAAAATCGTCGCGATCGTTCCTTGCGACATCCCTGACTTCGTTCGTCCGCTGGCTGAAATCGACGATGATGCCAAAGCGATGAGCGGCCACTTGATTGAATTCATGCAAAACGAAATTAAAATGGGCCGGATGCCGAAAAACCTGCTGCCGCTGCAGTCTGGCGTCGGTTCGGTTGCCAACGCGGTTGTCACTGGTCTGGTAAGCTCGCCGTTCGAAAACCTTACCGTATTTACGGAAGTAATTCAGGACGGAATGTTTGACCTGATTGATGCCGGCAAACTCAATTTTGCCTCCGGCACCTCGATCACTCCTTCGCCCGATGGATTGAAACGCTTCTATGCCAATATCGGCGAATATCGTAAAAAAATCATGCTGCGGCCGCAAGAAATCGCCAATAGCCCGGAAACGGCACGCCGTCTCGGAATCATTGCGATGAACACCGCGATCGAGTTTGATATTTACGGCCATGTCAATTCCACCCACATCATGGGCAGCAAAATGATGAACGGTATCGGCGGTTCCGGCGACTTTGCCCGTAACGGCAAACTGACGTTCTTCTTCACCAGCTCCATTGCCAAAAAAGGTGACATTTCCTCGGTTGTGCCGATGTGCTCGCATGTCGACCATACCGAGCATGATGTCGATGTATTCGTCACCGAGCGCGGGATCGCTGATGTCCGTGGCTTGTCGCCGAAAGAGCGTGCTCGCGTGATCATTGAAAAATGCGCGCACCCGACCTATCAACCGATGCTGCAGGACTATTTCGACCGCGCCTGCAAAGCAACCGGCAATGCCCACACCCCGCATCTGATGGACGAGGCCCTATCATGGCATGCTCGGTTCCTGCAAACCGGCTCCATGAAGAAATAGACCAAAAGGAAAAGGAGGAACACAAATGGCTAATGAATC
>CAZOJA010000690.1:0-1518 GCA_964579955.1 uncultured Veillonellaceae bacterium
TCAGTTATCAGGGAGAATTGCTGGAAATAAGCAAGACCCGCCCTACAGAGCTGGAGCTGTTGGAGGATGACTCCGCTTTCATTCGCTTGTCCGGATTTTTGCTGACCAAGTATGCCGATCAGATCAGCAGTGAACGGAAAAATGGCCGCTGTCATATCCATTTTAATTTCCAACATTAAAACAAATTTCTGCAACGAATAAAATTTGCCTGATGGAGATGGGAAAACGGAATGCGACGATGGTAAGTGATGTTTTTGCCCGGATTCAGATTCATATTTTTGCATCGTTGATTTGCTTGGTTATGCTGGTGGAAACGCAGAATCACAAAGATAGCGGAAAATACCCATTTCGCCTGTTTCGCGCCCAGCTAATCGCCTGCATGTTGTTGCTGGGTTCGGAAGCGGCAAGTTGGTCAACGACTGGCTCGACAAAGTTTTTTTGGAATACGGTTTGTTTTGCCCTGCATGCTTTCCCCGGCTATTTGTTCAGTTTGTATGCCGATTACCAACTGGGGGCCAGTGAAGAACAGTTGCGGCGCAATCCTTTGCCGAGGCTGGTTCCGCTGTTGCTGGCCGAAGTGTTGGTTGTCGCGAACCTGTTTGTCCCGCTATTGTTCAGTGTTGACAGCAATGGTTTTTATCGGCGCGAAAGCTGGTTTCTCGTCGACACGGCATTGAGCTACTCATATCTGGGATATTCCTTCATCCGGGTCGTGTGCAACCGGCGAGAGATGGACCGATTACTGGTAAGGCCGCTAATTCTGTTTCACATTATTCCATTTGTCGGTGGCGCCATTCAGGTTTGTTATTATGGCTCGGGATTTACGTTGCCGAGCTTTGCCTTGGCGCTATTGATCTGTTATGTTTACATCCAACAACGCCAATTGGGCACCGACTATCTGACCAGCGCCTGTAACCGGCTGCAGGCTGACAAAGAGCTGCGGGAGCGGATGCAGGGGGCTCCTGCTTCGCCTTTTTCCGTACTGATCCTTGATATCAACAATTTTAAGAAGATTAACGATCAGTTTGGCCATGCGGTCGGGGACGAGGCGTTGATCGAAACGGTGCAGCTATTACAACGAACATTGCGGCGGGCTGATACTTTGGCGCGCTATGGCGGCGATGAATTTTTGATTATCAGTGACACGAATGATCCGAATTCATTGCAGCAAATGATCGAGAGGATTCATCAGGCATTTTCCTTGTTCAATCAACAGGCGAATCGCCTGTATCAGCTCAATTTGAGTATCGGTCAGGCGATTTATGATCCGGCAAGCCGGTTTTCACAGGAGCAGTTGCTGGCGGTTGCCGATGCCCGGATGTATCAAAACAAGCTGGAGACTGTTGAACAAAGCAGATCACAATGAAGATTGGCGTGCATATTGAAATGAGCAGCGGTCCTTGCAAGACCGCTGCTTTTGATTATCTGGCCCTGACCCGTCTGACATTAGAATAGTTGATGACAAGTATTAATATTTATAATTTTACCGATATTGTTGAGCGATATAAAATTAACTGA
>CAZOJA010000691.1:0-1517 GCA_964579955.1 uncultured Veillonellaceae bacterium
TCCTTGTTGTAAGCCAGCACATAACCGACGCCGATGACCGTGCCGGGGATGGCCATCGAGAGTAAAGAGGAGAATTCGATCAGTCCGCGGCCGAGGAACTTCTTGCGCACGATCAGAAATGCGATGATCATGCCGAGAATGCCGGTGATCGGCATGGAAAGAAGCGCCAGCCAGGTGGTGTCCAGAATCGGCTTTAATCCGAGGTCGACGATATATTGGTAATGTTTCAGGGTCGGCGTGTAATCGATGCCCCAGAGGTTGACCAGTGAACCATAGGGAATCAACGCATACAGGACGAGGATAAACAGACTGACCGCCAGGCAGGGAACGCCAACCAAGATAAGGGGCAGCGGATCCGACACCAACTCTCTTTCGCGGGAAGGCTTGCCGGTTACGGTGACGTAAGATTTGTCACCGACCCAGTATTTTTGTGCGACGAACATCAGGACCGACACGCTGAGCAGCACTGTGGCCAAAGCAGTGCCGCCTTTCATGTCGTAGTTTCCCATCGATTGCATATAGATCTGGGCCGCCAGGGTCGTATAGTTGCCGCCGATGACCATGGCATTGCCAAAGTCGGCCACGCTTTGAATGAACACCAGTAAGAATGCGTTGGCAATACCGGGCCGTACCAGTGGCAAAATGATTGTGCGGAAAATGTGGCCACGCGAGGCGCCCATATTGCGGGCCGCTTCTTCCATCGCCGGATCGATCTGGCGCAGCAGACCGGCCAGTACCAGATAAGCAACCGGAAAGAAGGTCAACACCTGAACGATTGCTAGTCCTTCAAACCCGTAGATATTGGTTTCTTTCAGTCCAAGGAGGGTGCGGGTGACAAAGCCCTGCTGACCGAACAGCATGATGAAAGACATCGACAAGGCGAACGGTGGCGAGATGATCGGCAGGATCGCCAATGTATTGAATATGCCTTTGAAACGTATCTTAAGGAAGGCGTCGGCATAGGCGAACAAAAATCCGACCAAAGTTGAAACCGCGCTGACAAAAACGCCTAACCAGATGGTATTGCCCAGCGTGCGGATATTTTCGGTCTTGCCCAGAGATTCATGGTAGTATTTGAGTGTAAACTCGCCCTGTTCGTTGAAAAAACCTTCCCATAGCACTTCATAGAGCGGCCAGAGGATGAACAGCACCAGAGAAGCCGCCACGAGCAAAATCGTGGCGGCAAGCATCGGGTCGCGCGTTATCAGGCGAAGTTCGTCAAGTTTGCGCTGCAGTGTATTCACAATCAAACTCTATTTAATCGCATTATTCCATTTTTCGACCAGGGCGCTGCGGTTTTTACCGGCCCAATCGAGATTATAGTCAATCAGTTTGGTGTTTTTGATCGGTTCGGCCTGCTTGGGCGGGTTGGCTTCCGGATTGGTCAGGAACTGATAGGAGCCGACTTGTTGGCCAAATTCCTGGCCTTTTTTCGACAAGGCCCAGTCCACCCATTTTTTTGCTGCTTCCTGATCCGGACCGCCTTTAATGATTGCGACGGCGCCGATTTCATAACC
>CAZOJA010000692.1:0-1517 GCA_964579955.1 uncultured Veillonellaceae bacterium
CATCCCGCCAAATTCGGGCGACGGCAGAATGCGGAACAATTCGTCCTCGCTGGTGATCATCGCCAGAATATCGATTTTATCGGCATCACGGATCATTTTTGCCAGATGAACCGTTTCGGCCGAATCATCGGGAACATCGCGGCCATTATGGTAGCGGACCGCTTTTTGCACCAACTCCTGCTGCGGTTGCGGCAGATTTGACAATACACCCGTCTGTCGCAAAATCCTTACTCCCAGGCAGGCATGGTCTTCCGAACGAAAGTCATTGAAGGTGCGATATTGCGTGTATTGCTGGAACCGTCCCACGTCGTGGAACAACGCCACCGACTCGGCTAACATCCGCTGTTCCTCAGTCAGCCGCAGTGCGGTTGACAATTCGGCCATTCGCTCACAGACCCTTGCCGTATGTTCCTCTTTGAGCCGAACATGCGCCTGAATGTCCGCATCCGGCGAATAAAACGACTGGACATACTCTTTGAACCACCGCCGCAACGGACGGATATCTGATTCTAGCATCCTGTCTCCCGTCTATGACCTCATATTGATGAATTGCAGATCAATGCCAAAATCTTCAGCCCGCAGATGGGCGATCACTTTCTGCAGCTCATCCTTCTTGGGACTCGATACCCGGACCTGATCCCCCATAATCTGCGCCTGAACTTTCAACTTCAGATTCTTTATCGAAGCAACGATCGCCCTGGCTTTATCGGCCGCGATCCCGTTCTGGATCGTCATCATCTGGCGCACAGTTCCTTTGGAAGCCTGCTCCAGCTTGCCTGGCGTCAGCGCCCGGGCCGAGATGCCTGCCTTCACCATTTTTAACCGCAGGATGTCCATCATTGCTTCCAGTTTGAATTCATCCTGAGCCGCAAATTTCAGCCCGGCTGCTTCCACGGTAATTTCCGCCAGCGCTCCCTTAAAGTCATAGCGTTGGCCGATTTCCTTCATTGCCTGGTTCACTGCATTATCCAGGCTCTGCATGTCGACCTGGGACACCACGTCAAACGAACAATCTTGCGCCATTGTCAGTCCTCCTTCAAATATAGCTTGTATTTTTCTATCAGGCGCACGGGGTAGTAGGACTCTTTTGCCTTACGCAGCCCCTCTTCGCCCATATCTTCCTCCCGGTTGAGCCAGACTGCATCGCCCCAGGCCTGACGGCAACATTCCTGGTTGATCATCGGATACAACCCCTGAATCGAAGGGTCGGCCTTTTCCATATGGATGACAACCGTATCCGGGTTGAGCGCCTCGCCAAAACTGAATGCCACCGGGCGCCCGGCCAGGCGCAGGATGCCGCCGCGCAAGCCAAGGAAATCGAAATGTTTCAATGCTTCTTCAATCGCCCGAAACTCATTGCTGAGAACCGCACTTGCCTCACAGTCACGTTCCTGGCACCAGACTGCCGCCACTTGCAGGCAGTCCTCGACACAGTCGCTGGTCAGGGGGCTATAACTCCAATCCTGATGCGTCGCCCGGAACCGGTTGACAAAATTGCGTTTGGCGTGATATTTGCG
>CAZOJA010000693.1:0-1517 GCA_964579955.1 uncultured Veillonellaceae bacterium
GAAAGGGGTCAGATAATCATGAAGGGAAACGCTAAACTGATCGAGACGTTAAATGCATTGCTGGCGGACGAACTGGGTGCAATCAACCAGTATATCGTGCATGCGGAGATGTGTGAAAACTGGGGCTATGGAAAACTGCACGACCATTTCGAGAAGCGGGCCATTGACGAGATGAAGCATGCCGGCAAACTGATCGCACGGATTCTGTTCCTGGAAGGCATGCCGATCGTCAGCAAGCCGAGCCCGATCCATATCGGCAGTGATGTGCCGAAAATGTTCCAGTACGATCATGAAGCGGAAGCCGGAGCAATCGCCGCTTATAATGAAGCGATCATTCTGGCCGGCGAAGTCAAGGATTATGCTACCCGGGAAATCCTCGAGGATATCCTGAACGATGAAGATGCTCACATTGATGCGATTGAAGAAAACCAGGACCAGATCGGTCACATGACCTTGGGGATTTATCTGACGACCAAAGTCGACTAATACGCAAAAGCTTATGTTTAGTTGGACCCCCTGTGCGTTCTTGTGTAAGGAACTTGCAGGGGGTCTGTCAGTCAGGGAGCGATGGTTGCAATGCAAAACAGGTTCTCGATCGGTGAAATGTCCAAATTGATGAATATACCCGTCAAAACATTGCGCTATTATGATGAAATCGGTCTGTTCAAGCCACATGAGGTCAACCGTCATACCGGCTACCGTTATTACTCGACCGAACAGTTTGAACAACTGGATATCATCAAGTACCTGCGCTTGTTGGGAGTCCCGCTTAGTGAAATCCGGGCGCACTTTACCCATCGGCGCGTGGAATATTTTTTGCATCTGCTGCAACGGCAGGAAGCCTCAATCAACGAAAAAATCCACGAACTGGAGATGACTCGGCGCAAGTTCGGCAGCAGAATCAAAGAATTGCAGGAGGCGCTGTCGGGGACGCGCACAGAAGTGCCGGAAATCAGGTTTTTCCCGGAACGGCAAGTGTTGCGGGTGCAGGAAAGCGTGCAAAGCGGTCCGAGCCTGGAAATGTCGGTGCGCAAACTGGAGAAATTGATCGGCGCCAGGCAGTCGCCGATTTTTATCGGCAAAGTCGGCCTGACCGTTTCAGAAGAAAATATGTTGCAAGGCAACTTTTTGGAGTATAGTTCGGTATTCATCCTGCTGGAAGACTCTGGCGATGAAACCGAATTTGCCGTGACCGTGCCGGCCGGCGAATATGCCTGCCTGTTGTTTCAGGGGCTGCATGGAAATTCACCGCGGCATTACCGTACGCTGCTGGACTTTGTTGAACGCCAGGGCTTCACCATCGCCGGGGAAGCTTTGGAGCGGGCAATTGTCGATGAGTTTATTTCGCAGGACAATCAGCGGTTTCTGACCGAGATCCAGATTCCGGTCCGTCCGGTTTGACCGGGGTTGGCCGTTCGGCCGTTTAGCCGGGCAGGCATTGGCGAAAAAGTGATGAAGTATTATGTATTAAATCTTGACTCTCCTGTTGCTGGAGGGTTTATTGTTATACATAGCAT
>CAZOJA010000694.1:0-1515 GCA_964579955.1 uncultured Veillonellaceae bacterium
GATTTCTTTAGCCTTCATCAATCTCGCCACCTGCTTCCACATCGAGCTGACCGGCTTTCGTGCCTACAACAAACTTTGTTTTAATAGGCAATTTGTGTGCAGCGAGTCGGAAGGCTTCCCGCGCGACTTCTTCACTGACTCCGGCCATCTCAAACATAATTCTGCCTGGTTTCACAACGGCCACCCAGTATTCAGGCGAACCTTTACCGCTACCCATCCGGGTCTCAGCGGGTTTGGACGTTACAGGCTTGTCCGGGAAGATTTTGATCCATACTTGGCCACCACGCTTGATGTAACGGGTCATCGCGATACGGGCCGCTTCAATCTGCCGGTTGGTGATCCAGGATGGTTCCAGCGCTGCCAGGCCGAACTCACCGAAAGCAACGGTGTTGCCTTTGTTTGCTTGCCCTTTCATGCGACCACGGAACTGTTTGCGATGTTTTACTCTTTTCGGCAATAACATTAGTTTCCAGCCCCCTCACCTTGAGGATTCGGTGCTTGCTGTCGGACTGGCTTACCGGTCGGAATCACTTCACCACGATAAATCCAAACTTTCACGCCAATGCGTCCGAATGTCGTGTGAGCTTCAGCGGTCCCGTAATTGATGTCGGCCCGCAGAGTATGCAAAGGAATGCTTCCTTCACGATAGGCTTCAGTCCGGGCAATTTCAGCCCCGCCAAGGCGTCCGGCAACCATAACCTTGATTCCTTTGGCGCCGATTCGCATTGTGCGTCCGACGGTTTGCTTCATCACTCGACGGAATGCCATGCGTTTTTCCAGTTGCGCCGCCACATTGGCCGCCACCAGGGTCGCATCCATTTCGGCTTGCTTGATTTCGGCAATATTGACGTCGATCGTTTTGTCGGTCAGCTTTTTCAAAGCTTTCTTCAACTCTTCTATGCTGGCCCCGCCCCGACCGATAACCATGCCAGGCTTCGCGGTATGCAGCGTAACCTTGATCCGGTTGGCAGCGCGTTCAATTTCGACTTTGGCCAGGCTGGCCGTCGCCAATTTTGTGTTGAGGAATTTTCTGATCTTCATATCTTCATGAAGATTGGTTGCATAGTCCTTGTCAGCGTACCACCGGGCGTCCCAAGTCTTGATGATACCGATGCGAAGACCATGCGGATTGACTTTCTGTCCCACTGCGATTCCCTCCTCCGCCTCGTTATCTTTCCTTAACCACAACAGTCACATGACTGCTGCGTTTAAGGATTTTGAATGCTTGTCCCCGGGAACGGGGATGTACCCTTTTCATCGTCGGCCCTTGATCAACAAAAGCCGCAGAAACGAACAATGCATCCGAATTCATGTCATAGTTGTTTTCCGCATTAGCAATCGCTGATTTCAGGACTTTGTAAATCACATCCGATGCTACTTTGGGCGTATTCTTCAATACGGCCAACGCTTCGGCGACATTCTTGCCCCGGATCAGGTCGATTACGATACGAACTTTACGCGGTGCTATCCGCACATATTTGGCAATCGCCTTTGCTTCCACGAATTAACCCCCTT
>CAZOJA010000695.1:0-1515 GCA_964579955.1 uncultured Veillonellaceae bacterium
CCGTCCGATGATCCTTGCTCAACTCGCTATATCCCTCAGGGCTCAGATATCCACCATCACTATCCGACATCCCCTTAATGAACGTACGAATCACATGCCAAGCCAATTCTGGGTGTAGGTTGCGAACCTGCTGCTCCGGATCGCGTTTGCGTTGGTCGTCCCATTCGAGGCGGAACTGCGGAAAATCAATGTAGCCGCTGCCAACAAAACGCGCCTTATCTTCCGGTGGCACCATGTCCAACAAAAATGGCTGGAACTCGCGGAAGCTTCGGTTCATATATTCGCTGTTCCCATCGGAATCGAAATCGATGTCATGCTCCGTCGCCAGGTGAACATTGCATTCAATAATCGGTGTTTGTCAAGATAGTTGTCGCATGAACCTGAAAATCGGATAAAGTCTTTAGCCGGAAAACGCCTTGGGCTTTTTCAACATTGTGGCACCTTGCTTCTCAGGATTTAGCCACACTTCCTCCGGCAAGTTCCAGTTGCGAATGCCCCGTAGCCAACGTGAGGGATTCTTTCGACGGGCTTCCTCGTAAACTCTTTTGCGAGCTTCCAAAATTTGAACGTCGGTGCCTTCGTGCCGCTGCTGTGGAGTCAGGAATTTGAGTCCACTATGACGATGTTCCTGGTTGTACCACCGAACGAATCGATGCACCCATTCTCTGGCGGCGGCGATATCGACAAATCCGGTTTCCGGATATTCCGGACGGTATTTGCAGGTCCGAAATACTGACTCCGCATAAGGATTGTCATTGCTGACCCTAGGGCGGCTGCGTGAGGGATGAACCCCCAGTTGATACAACGTTTCCAGCATCGTGGAGCCTTTCATCGGACTGCCGTTGTCTGAGTGCAGAATGAGGGGCTTTCGCTGCGGATTCAGACCGATTCCTTCCGCCATATAGGCTTTTCTAATCAGCCGACTTGCCAGTTCCGCGCTTTCTTCTTCCCAGATCTCCCAACCGACGATTTTTCGGCTGTAAAGGTCAAGAATCAGGTACAGGTAGTAATACATCCCGCGCACTGGTCCCGGTAGCCAGCTAATGTCCCACATCCAGACTTCATTGGCGGCTTTTGCGCAGTGGCTGGTCGGTTCACTTCGTTTCCCCGGATTCTTTGCTTTCCCGCGGTGGTATTGCTGTTGATGTTCGTGTAATATCCGGTAGATGCTGGATTCAGAACCGATATATTCACCTCGGTCAGCAAGGATGGGAACGATCTGGCTGGGCGGCAAACTTTGAAATTCGGCGCATCGGGTGGTTTCCAAGATTCTTTGGCGTTCTTCTTCGGTGAGTTTGTGCGCAGGAGCTGTTCGACATGCATGGGGCCGCTGATCTTCCTTTGGGGATCCGCCTTGACGCCAGCGTTCAACGGTTCTCACACTCAGGCTCAGTTCCTGACAGGCGGGTTTTCGTCGGGCTCCCGTTTGGCAGGCTTCGTCAATCAGCTCTATAGCTTGTGCGCGATCCAGGGCGCTGATCAGGCGTCCTCGCCGTCCCCCCAGATCGCGCGGGC
>CAZOJA010000696.1:0-1515 GCA_964579955.1 uncultured Veillonellaceae bacterium
CGCCGAAATTGCCGAGCTGCTCCATCGCGCCAGGCAAAACTGCGGTTTCCAGACCAAGCTGCGAACGGATGCGACCGGCAGTCGTCGGCATGAACGGTTCCACCAGTACCGATACGATGGCCAGCACTTCCAGCAGGTTTTGCAGCACCGTATTGAGCCGGGCGGCTTGGGCCGGATCCTTGGCCAGAATCCAGGGCTCGGTCTCGTCGATGTATTTGTTGGCCCGGCCGATCAGCTGCCAGATTTCCTTGATCGCCGCATTGATTTCCATTCGTCCCATCAGTTCACTGTAGCGCGGCGCAAGCGCCCGGGCCATGTCAAGCAAGCCGGCGTCGATCTCCGCCGGCGCTTCGGTGGCGCCAAGCGTGCCGCCGTTGTAGCGCTGCATCATGTTGAGCGTGCGGTGCAGCAAATTCCCCAGGTCATTGGCCAGGTCGGAGTTGATCCGTTTGATCAGGGCATCGCGGGAAAAATTGCCGTCCTGGCCCAGATTGATTTCCCGCAGCAAAAAGTAGCGGATCGCATCGGCGCCGAACTCTTCGATCAACAGGACCGGATCGACCACATTGCCTTTGGATTTCGACATCTTGTCGCCTTCCACCACCAACCAGCCATGTCCATAGATCTGTTTCGGCAATGCCACTCCCAGCGCCATCAGGATGATCGGCCAGATGATCGAATGGAACCGCACGATTTCTTTGCCGACCAGATGGATGTCCGCCGGCCAGTAGCGGGCGAATTTCTCCGGATCGTGCAGGTAGCCGGAAGCAGTGATGTAGTTGGTCAGGGCATCGAACCAGACATAGACGACATGCTTGCGGTCAAACGGCACCGGAATGCCCCAGTCGAAGGTCGTGCGGGACACGCAGAGATCTTCCAGGCCCTGTTTGATGAAGTTGATCATTTCGTTGCGGCGGGACACCGGCTGGATAAATTCGGGATGCTCTTCAATATGCTTCAGCAGCCGTTCCTGATATTTGGACATCCGGAAAAAGTAGCTTTCCTCCTGCACCCGCTCGACCGGCCGGCCGCAATCGGGGCAATTGCCTTCGGTCAGCTGGCGTTCGAGCCAGAAGGTTTCGCAGGGTGTGCAGTACCAGCCTTCATAAGCGGCTTTGTAGATGTCGCCCTGGTCAAAGATCTTCTGAAAAATCGCCTGGACCACTTCATGGTGACGCGCTTCGGTCGTGCGGATGAAATCGTCATGGCTGACGCTGAGTTTCTCCCACAGCATCTGGAACGAAGCCACGATCTTGTCCACATACTGGATCGGACTCAGTCCGTTTTCCGCTGCCTTGCGCTGGATCTTCTGGCCATGTTCATCCGAACCGGTCAAAAAGAAGACGTCGCGCCCGGCCAAACGCTGGAAACGGGCCACGGCATCGGCTATGGTCGTGCAATAGGCATGACCGATATGCAGACGGTCACTCGGATAATAAATCGGGGTGCTGATAAAAAATGGTTGTTTGTTCACTTTGTACCTCCTGTTTCTTGTCCGTTTCTGCTGGATATTTT
>CAZOJA010000697.1:0-1515 GCA_964579955.1 uncultured Veillonellaceae bacterium
CCTGGCATATCTGGCGGAAATGGGACGGGTCGAAACGAAATTGACTTATCGAGCAATCGGTCGACCGGTAAATATGTATCGTTACAAAGAATAAAGACGATGAGAAGAGTTGGCCGGTGCGCCGGCTCTTTTTATTTTGCGCGCTTACTTATGTTACAAAAACATTTTTTTAATTTTCTATCAATACTATACTGAGCCTGATGAGGGCGCTACGTCGTTCTGCATCGATTATTAATGAAGGAGCGTGCGAGGGATGTCTGAAAACAAAAAGCCTTTTACGATGGCGGGATTGTCATTGCCGGTGTTTGTTGTGGTGGCTGTTGTGGTGCTGGCGGGCACGTTTATCGTGTTTGGTCCGAAAGCAGACAAAATTTTGGCGCCAATGAACATGATCGGCGCGTTTGCCGTAATGATGGTATTGGGCGCGATCTGGTGGGAACTGGGAGAACGGATACCAATCGTGAATACTTTGCTGGGCGGCGGCGCCATAGCAACGATCTTTGGCATGGCGGCACTGGTGCATTGGGGGCTGTTTCCAAAACCAGCGATCGCCTTGGTCAAAGATTTTATGGGTAAAATGGGATTTTTGGACTTTTATATTGCTGCATTGATTACCGGATCAATTTTGGGGATGAGTCGCAAACTGTTGATTGCCGCATTTGCAAGGTATATTCCGGTTATTTTGATCGGAGTTGCCGTTAGTTTGGTCGGGGTGGCGCTGGTCGGTTCGCTGATTGGTTACGGTTGGAAAGAAGCGGTTCTGTTTATTGGTGTGCCGATCATGGGGGGCGGCATGGGCGCTGGCGCGGTGCCGATGTCAAAAATTTATGCTGGATCGACCGGTATGGATCCAGCGAAAATGCTGTCGATGATGATTCCCGCCGTAGCGCTTGGCAATGCGATGTCAATCATCGCCGGAGGTTTGTTTGACCGTTTGGGCAAAGCGCATCCCGAATGGACCGGCAACGGGCAGCTGATGTCTGTAAAGGATGAAACAGCTGACGCTAATGACAAAGAAGCGGCGGAAGTTCTGACGTTGCAGAGTTTGGGGATTGGCCTGTTGCTTTCGACGTCCTTCTTCATCGTAGGACTGGGGATCGAAAAGATCTTCCCCAAAATCCACTCTTTCGCCTGGATGATTCTTAGCGTGGCTGCAGTAAAAGCGCTTGGAATCATGCCGCGGGAATATGAGATCGCCGCCCGCAACTGGTTCCAGTTCATCGCGACCAACCTGACCGCGGCGCTTTTGGTCGGAATTGGCGTGGCTTATACGGACCTCGGCCAAATTATTGCGGCATTCACTTGGCAATACCTGCTGTTGGTGTTTACTGTGGTGATGGGGGCGATCATCGGTACATGGTATGGCGGCAAACTGGTCGGCTTCTTTCCGATCGAATCGTCGATCACAGCCGGTCTTTGTATGGCGAATATGGGCGGCACCGGTGACGTGGCCGTGCTCAGCGCCGCCAAACGGATGAATGCGATGCCGTTCGCCCAAATTTCTTCCCGTATCGG
>CAZOJA010000698.1:0-1514 GCA_964579955.1 uncultured Veillonellaceae bacterium
TTGAGTCTTTTGCATAATTCAAATTCTGTCGAAAAACGGCAACGATTCGGCACACCCCTGCTTTTTCCTTGTCAATAAAAGCCTGCAAATAGCCCGCTACCGCCTCTCAGAACCAGCTTGACAGAAAAAAGGGTAGAAGAGTTCCTTTATCGCTCTTATCGGGCCGCTGATTTGCTTCCTTTACGCAACCGATTTCGATTGGTTCCGGTTCAGTGCCAGTGTGCCTGCCAATAAAACAATGCAACAAAGAGTCAAATGCGCTGTCACCTTCTGTAGCCCCCGCACTTTCAACGAATCAGCTCCCAGCATTTCTTTCAGGCGGGAGAAGACCCGTTCCACCGAGGTGCGAAGATTGGAAAGCTCTTTCCAGTTCCGGCTGCTCCGGTGCGGCAGGCTATGACCTCGCAGATCGTCCGCAATCTTGCATTTCACAACCATCCCATAATTTGAAGAAGAACACCAACTGCTTCCCTGGGGGCATTCGACCTTTCCGCAAATATGTGGACAACGAAATTTCAACTCTCCCCGCTTGGCATCGGCGCCCCAGTACACCATCGGATATCCCATCGAACAAACCGGGGTCCGGTTGGCGTCAAATCCTGCCGGCGGTTCTTTCTCTCCCCGTCGGTTTAACGGGATGATCGTTTTGGCTCCCTGGCTGTGTGCGTACTCATAAATCGCCGTGACGTCATATCCCATATCCAAGCAATACGCCTCCGGCTTTACCGGGAGTTGTTCCATCAGGGGAATCGCCTGGGTTGAATCGTGCCGGTGCGCCGGCGTTACGGTTAAGGATAACGGTAGCTCACTGCGGGCATCTATGGCCAGATGGAGTTTGTAGCCGAACCAATTGATCTGGTTTCCGTGCGTATCGCGTTTGGCTCCCCAATTGGCTGAGAATCCATCGTCGGTGAGTTGTTTCTTGGGATGGGCTTTTTCATAGGCATTGATTTGACTCGCGTCGATGGCTACAACATCCGCTTGGACGATAGTCTGCTGCGTCGCCTGACTAACCAAAGATTCAAATAGCTTCCCCAAGGCGCCAGTCTGACTAAGGCGTTGATAGAAGCGACTAAAGGTGGCAACCGAGGGGCGGGCGTCACCAATGCGAAAACCGCAGTCATAGGCAAAGGACAAATCTTGCGCCAATCGCTCTACCAACAGGGTAAAGGTGGGAATCTGGAACAATTGCTTGGCGACGAGCGATCTTAGCATGGCGTAACCGCAATAGCCTTTGGGTCCTCGAATGGATTTGGCAGGAAGTTCTTTTAAACAGGGGTGAAGATCCAGGGTTTCAAAGAGCAGGCCCAGTCGAGTTTTCGGTTGATATTCTTGCAGGGTTTCAAAGGAAAATAGCGGTTGATGGCGAATATACAAGTGACTTCAGCTCCCTTTTGCCGGGATTTTGATTGTTTGGTCACTTGATAAATTCGGCAACTGTGGGGGTGAAGTCCTTTTTATGCCCCGCTGAAATCCCTTGATTTTATTGACTTAGCGAATTATGCAAAAGACTC
>CAZOJA010000699.1:0-1512 GCA_964579955.1 uncultured Veillonellaceae bacterium
CCTATTGTCCTTTATAGGAAGATTTGACCTGACAACGCATTATTCCTGCACCAAAGAAGCAAAAAACCGGTTGATGCAGATCGCCTGATCCGCTTCAACCGGTTTAACAACCGCAGTTGACCTTCGGTCACTTGTTTTTTGCCGGATCAACCGTTTTGCCGCCGCGCCGTTTGCTCAACTCTTCCAGCAAAGCGGACAGGGAAATGTTGTGAGCCGCTAGCAGAACCAGGCAATGATACCAAAGATCGGCCATTTCATAGATTACTTCGCCCTGACTGTGATTTTTTGCTGCAATAATCGTTTCAGCCGCTTCTTCGCCGATTTTTTTCAGGATCCGGTCTTCGCCTTTGGCAAACAAGCTGCTGGTATAGGAGCCCTCCTGCGGATGTTCCCGCCGGTCTTCCAGCACCGAGAACAGTTCTGACAGAACTGCAGTTCCCAAAACTTGCGGCCGTTCTGTTTGCGTCGGCTCCGCTTCGCCAAACCGACGGCTGAAGCAGGAATAGGTTCCTTCGTGACAGGCCTCACCGACCTGTTCAACCTTGACCAGCAACGTGTCGCCATCACAATCATAAAACAGTTCCCGCACGGTTTGAATGTGACCGGAGGTCGCGCCCTTATTCCAGAGTTCCCGGCGGCTGCGGCTATAAAACCAGGTCGTCCCGGTCTCAAGCGTTTTCTCCAACGATTGACGGTTCATATAGGCCAGCATCAATACCGTCCCGTTGGTTGCATCCTGGACGATGGCCGGCACCAGTCCCTGTTCATCAAATTTGATTCGTTCGATCATTACAGTCGCACCTCAATCCCCTGACTGCGAAGATATTCTTTGGTCTGCCTGATACTGAACTCGCCGTAGTGAAATACCGAAGCCGCCAGTACCGCATCGGCCTTGCCCCGAACCAGCGCATCGGCAAAATGCTGCAGGGTTCCCGCGCCGCCGGAGGCAATCACCGGCACTTCCACCAGTTCCGACACTGCCCGGTTCAATTCATTATCATAGCCGTCCTTGGTTCCGTCGCAATCCATGCTGGTCAGCAGGATTTCGCCAGCCCCCAGGTCCACGCCGCGCCGGATCCATTCCAGCACATCCAACCCAGTCGGCGTGCGGCCGCCATTGATATACACTTCCCATTTCCCAGCCCCGCAGCGTTTGGCATCCACCGCCAGCACGATGCACTGACGACCAAAGCTTTTGGCCCCCTCTGCAATCAGCGCCGGGGCCTTGACCGCCGCCGTATTCAGCGACACCTTATCCGCACCGGCATGAAGCATCGTACGGATATCATCGACTGAACGGATGCCGCCGCCAACGGTGAACGGAATGAATACCTGGCTGGCGGTGCGTCGTACGACATCGACCATCGTACTGCGTCCGTCCGAAGATGCCGTGATGTCTAGAAACACCAGTTCATCCGCCAGCTCCCGGTCATAAAAAGACGCCAGTTCCACCGGATCTCCGGCATCCCGCAAGGAAACGAAGTTAGTGCCCTTGACCACCCGGCCGTCTTT
>CAZOJA010000700.1:0-1511 GCA_964579955.1 uncultured Veillonellaceae bacterium
TAAATGACCCGCCAGTCTTTCGACAACAGATCGGTATGCGTGGCATTCCACGGCATGCATTTGTTGGGCGGCAGACAGCGCATGATGAACGGGTTCATCTCAATCTTTGCGCCTTCTTTGAATACCGACGAGAGATAATCGCCGGCAATTACTTTTTCGCTCGCCGGGGGAATCAAAAAGATGAACTCGCCCAGATTCTGCCAGCCTACCCGCTGCAGCCGCTTGCCTTCTTCCAGTTTTGTCAGCGCCACTTCAAAGCCAAACCGTTCTTCTACTACACTGCCCATGCCTGTGCTTCCTCCCTATCTCCTGGTTATTCCGGCCATTTTTTCGAATAGCCTGAATATTATATTCTGCACAGAGCCACAGGAATCCTGCCTTACTTTTTACCGTCAATGAAACTGATTGCGCTCAGCACCGCCACCAGCCCTTCACCGGTCGCGCGGGCGATTTGCCACGGTTTGCCGGTGCAGTCGCCGGCTGCGTATACGCCGGGGACGTTGGTCGCCTGCTCGCGGTTCACTTTGACGAACGGCCCGTCCATTTCCAGCTCCGGCATCAACGTTTCCGCCGGGTCGGACTGGCGCAGGATAAAGATGCCTTCCACCTTCAGTTCGCCGGCGTCGGTTGCCAGGCCGGTCACTTCGTCCGTACCGAGCACGGTCTGCGGCCGCGCTTTTATCACCTGTACGCTGGCGTGTTTGGGCTGGTACTCGGTCTTGTACTGGGGAACAAAATAAACGACCGGGCAGATCTCGCCCAGGAAATCCGCTTCGTGTTCGCCTTCTTCGGTATAGGCGATCACGGCCACCGGTTTATCGCGGTACAGCATGCCGTCGCAGGTGGCGCAGTAGCTGACGCCCTTGCCGACAAGGTCTTTCTCGCCGGCCAGCAGCGCCGCATTGCTCACGCCGATCGCCAGCACCAGCGCCCTGGCTTCGTAGGTGTCGCCGGGCGTCAGCAGGGTAAATGTGTCGCCGGCGTAAATGTTGGTCACCTTTTCCCGGATCAGCGTCGGACCGGTCGACAGGCAATGGTCGGCCATCTGCTTCATCATGTCCTTGCCGGCTGTCATCGGCAGCCCCGGATAATTGTTGATCGCGTGGGCTTTTTGCAGTTTGGGGCTGAAGTCCATGTGTTCGAACAGCGCCACCGATTTGTTGCGGACCCGGGCGGTGAGGGCCGCCGACAGGCCGGCCGGACCGGCGCCGATAATCGCGATGTCAAAAGGTTTGTCAGACATAGTATTTCACTCCTTGGCCCAGATGCCGGGCTTTTTTATTTGTTGGTCTTAAGCGCCAGAAGAATCTCTTCCATGACCGCGACGAAGGCGGCATTCATTTTTTCCATTGACCCTTCCACCGGATCGACCCGGTTATAGCGGGCTGTGGCGCGCAGCACCATTTCGCCCGATGCACTCGAGTGCGCCCGGACTTCCAGGGCAAAAAACTCCATCAGGTTTTGGTCCTGTTTGTTGCGGAAGCGGCCCCATTCGGTCAGTTTGACGGAAA
>CAZOJA010000701.1:0-1508 GCA_964579955.1 uncultured Veillonellaceae bacterium
ACCCGCCCGGATTCCAACAGAATGTTTTCCATTTCCTCCAAAATCTCTTCGACTTTCATGAACGCCACATCCTTTCTTACGCCCGGTCATTCAACCGACGAACAATCTGTTCTTCAACGCTGGCTGGGACCAGCCCGCGAATTGACCCGCCAAATTTAGCAAGCTCTTTTGTTGCCGAAGAGCTGACAAATGAATATTCACTGCTGGTCATCATGAATACAGTCTCGATGTCAGGATCAACATGCTTAATCAACAAAGCCCGTTGAAATTCATATTCAAAATCGGTAAGCGCCCTGAGTCCGCGAACAATTATATTGGTATTGCGCCCACGGACATATTCATTCAGCAAACCGGAAAAACAGTCTACTTGAATATTGGGAATATGGTTTGTCGCATCCCTGAGCATTTGAACCCGTTCTTCCATTGAGAAAACCGGTCGCTTGCCGGGATTATGAAAAACAGCCACGATGACCTGATCAAACATTTTTGCCGCCCGCTCGAAAATATCGAGATGGCCGCGTGTCACCGGGTCAAAACTCCCCGGGCACACTGCAGTTCTCACTATTAATTCCCTCCTGTTTCCTGAAAAAACTCACAACGGTTTCTCCATAAAATTCGCTACGATAAGCAACAATCCTCTTTAATTCATCAGGAAGTTTTTCATGTTTGGAGTGTTCCAGCACGAGAATTCCATCCGTGCGCAACACGTCATTTGAATCAAGATTGAGCAAAACCTTAGGAGCTAGTCCAAGATTATACGGTGGATCGCAAAAAATCAGATCAAAAGACTTTTCTTCCGTTTTAAACCGTCGCAATGCCTGTATCACATCCTCGCGACAGATCACAGTGGCACGAGTCAAATCCGTCAGAATCGAGTTTTCCATTATGATCTTGACGCTCTGAATATTTTTATCGATCATTGTAGCAGAAGCTGCACCTCTGCTCAGAGCCTCAAAACCAAGATTGCCAGTTCCAGCGAACAAATCCAGGACTTGCGCATCAATGACAGCGGCGCCTAAAATACCAAAGACCGATTCCTTGACACGATCAGCTGTCGGCCTCGTATTCATCCCCTTCGGGGTCTTTAACCTTATTCCTTTTGCAGTCCCGGCAATAATCCTCACGTCAGTACAATCACCAACCATCCCACGGCAAAATCTCAATACTAATATATTACCCGAAAAGCTGCCATAAGAAAACACTTTTACAAAGGAGACAGCATGATCCGCAGTTTTTTTATTCACATCGGCATAATTTGCGCATTTCTTAGTACAACCTTGGTTGGGCTTTTTCAATTTAACCTGATACATACAGCAACTCCGTTTATCCCGGTCACCACGTTGCCTCAGGCTTCCATTGTCCTGATTCCGCTGGATAGTCGTCCTCCCTGTACCGATTATGTTAAGCAACTCGCACTGATGTCAGGATATCAGGTAACGCTTCCCCCGAGCAACTTATTGGATAATTACCGAATTCCCGGCAATACAGCGGCGCTGCGCGATTGGCTC
>CAZOJA010000702.1:0-1501 GCA_964579955.1 uncultured Veillonellaceae bacterium
CAGATTGGCAGGGCCGCCGAACTCTGCCCGGAAACCAAAATCATCTGTCACATGGGTGGTTTTTTCCGCGGTGAAGAAATCATCCGCGTGGCGCAAAAATATAACAACATTTATCTGGACACCTCTTCCATTCCCTATCCCCAGATCATCCGCAAAGCTCTTGATGCGATCGGTCCCGACCGAATCGTATTCGCCTCGGATAATCCGGCCGGCGATCCGGTATCCGATCTGGCCAAAATCAAAAATCTACACCTGCCGCCTGAGATTGAGGCGAAAATCCTCTATAAGAATATCGCAAAAATGCTGAAGCTCGAATTGGCAGGAGGTCGTTTGAAATGATCATTGATGCGAATATTTTCATCGGCGAATCACTGCTGAAAAATTCGGTTTCGGTAGCGGATCTCAATGTCATGATGCAGCAGAATCATCTGGATAAGGTGGTGGTCAGGCCGTTGAAACCGGTGGACCACGACTATGACCGGGCAAACCAGCTCGTAGCCCGTTTGCAGGAAAACGACGCTCGCGTGGCCGCTTTTGGGCGGGTCAACCCCTGGGAAAGCAAAGCACCCGAGCAGGTTCGCAAAGCAATACTGCAGTATGGTTTGAAAGGAATTCATCTGCATCCCTGGGAGGAAAATTTTTCGATCAATTCCAACGTGGTCTATGATGTAATGGATGCGATTGCCGAATTAAACGTCCCGGTTTATATCAACGCCGGTTACCCGATTGTGTCTGAACCATTGCAGATTCTTGAACTGATGCAGCTTTATCCGCAAGTCACAGCCATTACAACGCATGCCTGCCAACTCGATATCAGCGGGCTCAGCTTTGATGACGCCCTGATCGTTGCCGAAGCCCGGAACATCAAGTTTGACATTTCCGGCGTTTATCGGCGCGATTTCATCGAACTGCTCATCAATAAAACCGGCGAAGATAATGTCTTGTTTGGCAGTTGTGCCCCTTATATGGACATTGAGTTGGAAATCGAACGGATCAAGGCCGTACAGATTGCCGATGAAATCAAAGAAAAAATTTTTTATAAAAATATTATGGAACTGCTGTTTTAGTTTATCGGCCTGCCAAGATCGTCAAATAAACAAGAAGAAGCCATACCACAGCGGTATGGCTTCTTCTTGTTTATCAAAGTTTTCCTGCGCTATGCCGCCTGTTCCTGCAACAGACCCAAACTGGAGATCAGGCCGATTTTTTGCAGAAACTCATAAACAGCATCAAGCCAGTTGTCTTGGGCTCGCAAAAAGGATGAATGTCCATCTTCACCCCAGGCCGGCAGTGAAACAAAATTAACGCGAGCACCGCCGCTTTTAAAAGCCGTCAGAAACCGTTGCGCCAGCTCGGGGCCAAAATAGAGATCATTCTCCGAATACAGCCAAATCGTCGGTACACGGAATGTTTTACCATAGGTTTTGAATGAATCGACCAAAGTATCTTCGTCTCTTACTTCATCAGGACCAACGGAACCTCTGCCGCCGGCAAAATTTAC
>CAZOJA010000703.1:0-1501 GCA_964579955.1 uncultured Veillonellaceae bacterium
CCAGCGCCTGAACGTAGAATTCCAGACGAATCGGTTCTTTTTCGATGCTTACATTGCCAAATTGATCGGCAGTGGTGCCGCGAATGATCGCCACATCGACCGGGAACGCCTTGTACCAGAGATATTCCTTGCCTTCCAGCTCGATCAGTTTTACGACTTCGCCGGTCGAGCGCTTGTTCAGTCTGCCGCCGGTTTCCCGCGGGTCGGCGAAGGTTTTCAGGCCGACATGGGTGATAACGCCGGGTTTTTTGCCGCCGATGGCACGGTACAGATGCATCATGACGCCCTGGGGAATCGCGTAGGCTTCGCATTGCTCCGCATTGATCATCTTGACCATATCAGGTTGCAGGTTGAAATGGCCGGCGATGATCTTGCTGATCAGGCCTTCTTTGCACCAGCGGTTCAGACCCCAGTTCGATTTGCCGTCATTCTGGGAGGCGCCGTAGGTCAGGGTCAGGTTATTGGGACTGCCGGTTTTCAAGAAACTCTCTTCAACTGCCTTGGAAATCTCCTCGGGATGTCCCATGCCGATGAAACCGCTCACTGCGACCGTCGCACCCGGTTTAATCAGTTTTACCGCTTCTTCCGCGGTCATGACCTTGTTTTTCAACGAACTCCACCTCCTGATAAATTAGGCAAACTTGGCTGTCCTGTCCGCTGCTTCTGTGAAATTCATCACGCACTCATTCATTTCACTTCGTTAACCTATATACTGCAATATCCGTGCCAATGCTGATTTATCAGGCTTTTCAGCGTTATCGTACATAATGCAAAAACGGGCCGATGCTGTTACGCATCGTCCCGTCGTCGGTTTGTTCCTGTTTTCACTTCTTGTAAACAAAGCGCTATTTGGCCGCTTATCGCGGTTTTCTGTCCGTGATGCACCCACGCACGCACCGATGCACTAACGCATCAGTCCCGCCACTCGATATCCTGATGTTTGCGCGGCGGAGTCGGTGGCGTTTGGTCCGGCCAACCGATCGGCGTGATGCCGATCAGCGCCCGTTCGGGGCAACCCAGATACTCCAGCACGGCGTCTTCAACCCAGAGCGGTCCGGTCATCCAGCAGGCGCCCAGACCCGCTTCATGCGCCAGCAGAAGAAAATTCTGCATCGCCGCACTGGAGCCGTATTCGCTGCCCCGTTGGTACACCCTCTCTTCCGGCATCTTGGTCACGACCACCACGACTGCCGGCGCACCGCCAAAGTCCTTGAAATAGCCGCGCACCATGGTGCGCATTTTCTCATTGAACAGTTTTTGCATCCGCAAATCGAGTTTTTCGATGCAGCCTTCGGCAATACTTGCCAGGTCGGCTTTGGCCGCGCCAGTGAGTACGTAAAACTTCCAGGGCTGCTCGTTCATTGCCGACGGCGCCCACATCGCCCCCTGAATCAATTGCTCGATCAGTTCGCGCGGTACCGGATCCGGCTTAAACCGGCGTATCGTGCGACGTTCCTTGATTGCCTTCAACAGTTCCACTTGTCGCGCCTCCTCCTGTCAC